>NZ_CDWWEW010000158.1:0-11029 GCF_977966315.1 Frankia sp. CeRuru1 | reverse complement strand
CGGACACTACGTGCGTGACCATCCGTGTGCCAACAGTTATACCGTCAATGTATTGCGACCCGGTATAACCGGTTGGCCTGCCCATCTCTACTTGGTATGGCCTTCATCCATTGGTGGTATGGCCGCTGCCGCGCCCATCGAGCAGCCCGCGCCCAGGGCCGACGATGAAATCGACGTCCACCGCTGATGCACGCACGAGCCGGTGTCGATCCGCCAGGACTCCCGCCGTTCCAGATCCTCGATCCACACCGGCCGCCGGGTCAGCGGCTCCGCCACCCGCATATGCGCCCAGCCGTGCGCACGAGCGAACTCCGACCGGGCGAACGAGCCCACAACCTCCCCGTCACCATCGACGACCAGCAGCCGCCCGGAGCTGTGGCCAGGCACCGCAGGGGGCCGAGGCGTGCCGTATGACGGCGGAGCGGCGGCGGAGGAGAGCAGACCGTGGTGAACAGCCAGCGCCAACGTCATCGGCCCCGGGCTCGTGGGTACGGCTATGGCGGCGTCGACAGCGGTGCCAGCATCCGCCGAGTGCTCCGGAGTGTCGTCGTTGAATCGGCGGAGGAGTTCCGGGCGCCAGGTCTCGCCGATGGCGACGACAGCGCCGTCGAGCCCCGCTTGCTGCCCTGCGGTGAACGCTGTCGCTTCCGTGCCGGTGACCCATCGTCCGGCGACGAGCAGCGGGGATGGGTCCAGCGCGAGAACCGTGACCAGGGCCCGCCGGTAGTCCGCGAGGGTGAGTGGCGGGTCGCCTTTCGGGTCGTCGTCGTAGGCGGCGTCGCGATCGAGCAGGGCCAGCACGTACGACCGGTACGTCGCCGCGATCGTCGCTTGCCTGGTGCCGCCCATCAGGCCACCGCCGCGTGCGCATCGGCCGCCTGGACCGACGCGGGGAACCGCACCGGGCCGACGCCGTACTCCGACCAGCCGACCTCGCGGGCGTACCGGTCGGCCGCGCCCGCGGTCTCGAACGCCAACACGATCTCCCGCACCCGTTGGCCGTCGCCCTCGAACCGCACGAGCCCGTAGACCGGTTCTTCCGCCTTCATGGGCAGTGGCTCCCCTCGCCATCCGTCCTGCTCCGCCGCGCACCTTGCGGTGACGTTGAGCGTCGATCAGATGACGGGACGTCCCTGCCGCCGATCGGGGACGTTTAGAACGTCTATGATGCTGTCCGTAACGTCCCCGGAAGGAGGGTGTGACAGTGGCGGCCCAGGGAACCAACGAGCACTTGCGGGTGGCCATGGCATCGAGCGGTATGGAGATCGAGACCCTTGCGCGATCAGTCGGCGTGGACCCCAAGACCGTGCAGCGCTGGTTGAAAGGACGCCTTCCCCACCCGCGGCACCGGTGGAAGGCCTCCGACGCACTCGGCCGCTCCGAAGAGGAACTCTGGCCGGAAGCCAGCGCGGCCAGCGCCTCCGGCTCTCTCGTGACCAGCGAGATCGTGTCGGCCTACGCCCGCCGCGCCGACGCGCCATCCCAGCTCTGGTCACGCCTCCTGGACCGCGCCGGGACGACGATCGACCTCATGGGCTACGCGATGCTGTTCTTCCCCGAGCAGCACCCCGACCTGCCCCGCATCCTCGCCGACAAGTGCGCCCAGGGCCTACGCGTCCGCATCGCCCTGGCGGACCCGGAATGCGCCGAGGTCACCGCCCGCGACGAGCTGGAGAACCTCGGCGGGACGCTCCCGGGACGTATCCGCTCGACCGTCGGCCACTTCGAGCCCCTGCTGTCCAACCCCGGTGTGGAGCTGCGCTTCCACCGGGTGCCGCTGTGCAACGCGCTCTACCGGTTCGACGACCAGATGCTCGTCACGCCGTACCTATACAAGCTGCACGGTTTCCAGCACCCCATGCTCCACCTGAAGCGGCACAGCCCCGCCGGCCTCTTCGAGAGCTACGCCCACCAGTTCGAAGCCATCTGGACCGCACCCACCACCAGGCCGCACGACGCCCGACCAGACCGGGAGGCATGACCCGATGGGCCGCGTCGACTACTACCACGACCCCCACGCCCCCACCGCGAACTCCCTGGTCGTCGGAGGGTCCGCCATCGTCGCCGACGCCCAGGGCCGCATCCTGCTCCAGCGGCGCAGCGACTCCGGGAACTGGGCGCTCCCCGGCGGGAAGATGGACATCGGCGAGACCTTCGCTGACTGCGTCATCCGCGAGACCAAGGAAGAGACCGGCTTCGACGTGCGGATCGACCGCATCGTCGGCATCTACTCCGACCCCGGCCACGTCTTCGCCTACGACGATGGCGAGGTCCGCCAGCAGTTCAACATCTGCTGCGCCTGCACCATCACCGACGGAACCCTCCAGGTCAGCGACGAATCCACGGCTGTCGACTTCCACGACCCCGCCACCCTCGACGAGCTGACCATGCACGACAGCATCCGGATCCGCATCCGCGACTACCTCGCTGCCGGCCCACCGGTACTCCGTTGAGACTGCCGAATCTGTCTGTTTAGGATCAAGAAGGCTACTTCTGGGGCTGCGCCACGCGACGGCTGCGCGTGGCCCTGGCGGGCCATGCTCGCCGGCGTGTCGCTGCCTGTGCCGTACCAGGGGTCCGGAGATCGACAGCAACAGCCTGACGAGCTACCGCCAGTCCGCATGGCTGAGGACCTCGATCCGGATAAGATCCCATAGTGCGCGATGAGACTCCGGCCAGTGTCAGCGTTACAGGGAGCGAGCGGTGAGCCCGACCGAGTTCGCCAGTGAATCTCTCGCGCTTGTCGTTCGCGGGAGATTCGACCCGACTAAATTTTCTCCAGGCTGGCTACTTGTAAATCACCTTATAGGGGAAGAACAGACAAGATCGGCAAAGATACAAGCCATTACCCCGCAAATATCAATCTTCGCTGCAGGTTGGCTGAGTGTGCAGGTTACGGAAGATACCTTCTCTCTGAGTACATCGGATCCGACAGAGTATCTCCGACTTCGCGATCTAGCTCTTGGCATCTTCGACATTCTAGAAGATTCTCCAGTCAATGCCATTGGCATCAATAGAAGCTTCCATATCAAAATAGACTCCATCGAGCGTTGGCATTCAATCGGAGACACCGTCGCGCCCAAAAAAATTTGGGAACAGGCGATGCTGCTCCCAGGAACCGTCGGACTGACTGTACGCGGCTCACGCAAGGACGAGTACGCAGGATACATACAGGTAAGATTCGAGCCGTCGAACCTGATTAATCGCGGAATTTTCGTCGAACGCAATGACCATTATATTTTGAAAAAAGTAGACAGACAGCCGAGCACAAGGGAGGAGCTCTTCGGCTTGGAGAATTTGGCCAGCCTCGAAATTCCACCCGCTCCGGGCCATCTGAAGATTGCCGCAGAAATTCTGCGCAGCAACTGGCAGGCGTCGCTGACAGATTCAGCAGATATTGTCAGAATCTTTGCGGAAATGGGGGAATTCCGTGAAGCCTGAATCGCTTCTCGTGACCACTACAAACAATCCAGTTAAGATCGAGATTGGAACCTACGTAGGCGTACCAAAAAAACCATCTTCGGCTATCCATGAAACAGATTCTTCAATTCATGCAGATCGTAATCAAATTAAGTATATGGAGTCGCCTCCGGGTGGCAATAAATCCGCCTATTCTGTTGGCTATCGCGGTACGACCGTCCTTGCAAATCAAGGGTATATAGGTCAAGCGCCCCATCTCGAGTCGGTCACCGAACTCGACATCTGGGAGGGTGTCGTTACAGAAGTTCAGTCCGAAACTTTTTTCGCAACCCTACAGTCACAGAATGAGCCATCACGCTTGACTGTAGAGCTGGAGATAAAAGACGTATCGCTAGACGACAGGAACCTGGTAGCACCGGGTGCATATTTCTACATCTCTATAAAGCGTGTTCGCAATTTGACTGGCCGCCCCACAACGACGTCTTCTATACATTTCCGCCGGCTTCCCACCTGGCAGCCGTCGACCCTCTCTCGCGCGTTGGAAGCGGCTGCGGCGTATCGGGCGGAGCTGGGGTTTGACGATTAGAAGGGACTGCCCACCGGACGATGTTGTTGAAATTTCAATATTTGGCCCCGGCTTGGGTGAATGCTGCCTTCTGCATCTCGGATGGAATGAATGGATAATCGTCGATTCTTGCATCGACCAGCGCACCGGTGCACACCCAGCCCTTTCTTACTTGTCCGAGATTGATGTATCTCCGGAGTCGGTAAAGCTAGTTGTTGCGACACACGCACACAACGATCATATCGCGGGGATATCCAACGTCGTTAGCGCCTGCATCAATGCAGATTTCGTCGTCTCGGCGGCGGCGACTAGCGAAGAATTCTTCGGACTACTAATGTTTGATCGTGAGATCTCGGGGGTAGTAAGGCAGTCCGCATACGATGAGTACCGGAAGGCTCAAGCAGTTCTTGCAGCGCGAGCACGCAATAGCGGTCGTGGAAGAGGCGTTCCCGCCTACCGTCACGCACTCGCAGATCGTCCAATATACAGACGGGCCGAGACTGCCGACCATAGAGCCGCAAACGTAATCGCGTTGTCCCCCTCTGATGAGGCGGTTACAAAAGCTGGCCAGTATTTGACGAGCTTGTACCCGGTACCTGGCGAGCCTCCTCGGCGGCTTGCGCCGCCCGACCCAAACACCTTGGCCGTAGCACTGTGGGTGGAAGTTGGCGATACCTCATTACTGCTCGGCTCGGATCTGACCCGAGGTCCCGGGAAAAATTCTGGCTGGGCCGCTGTCCTGGGCTCGAGTATGAAGCCGTCTTCAAAGGCAGAGGTTTTCAAGATTCCGCATCACGGATCACCAAACGCCCACCACGAAGACGTATGGTCGCAAATGCTCGTGGAGAACTGCGTAGCGCTAGTCGCTCCCTATCGCGCAGGTGTGACGCCTAGACCATCCCTCGACGACGCAAAAAGAATATGCAATCTTACGGATCGCGCCTATGTATCCGCGCGACCAACACTTCCTGCGCAATCAGCTAAGCTCCGGCGGGCAGCATCTGGCCTAGCTACCCTTGCGCGCTCTATCCATGAGGTAGAGGGAATTCCCGGTCAGGTCCGAGCACGCAAGAATCTTGCCGGGGGTGATTGGCGGATAGATGTCCAAAAGCCGGCGGTCAAGCTTGAGCACGCATACGAGGTAACCATACGTGATTGAAGTTCCACACGCCTATTAATTGATCTTGGGTCGGGGTGTCAGAGGCGAATGGGGGTAGCCACCGCTGTAGCAACGTCCATGGAGGTCGACGACGTTGACGTCCACCAGCGGACTGCAGCGCCAAGTTAAGCCCCTGGGGTGCTGGTATTTTCTGTGCCTTCTAAGCGCCAGGTGACGCTGGGCTGGCCCGGCTGCTCACGTCGGGTGCCCTTCCCCAGCCGGGCGCCCGATGATCTGACGGGACACCGGCCGCGTCAAGGGCGCCCTTCGGGCGGTCCTTCGGACTGGCTGCGCCACCCTTGACCCGACCGGCGTCCCGCGCAGGCGAAGGCGCTCTCCGGGGAACGGGACAAAGAAATGGGAGGCACGAGGAGCCGCCGTGGCCCCTCGTGCCGGTCCGCAGCCAGTCCGCAGGATCGTGAGAAACCGCCGAAGACGATGGCAGATGCCGTAAGCCATCCGCGCAGGTCACGCAGCATCTGTCGAGGTCAGCGAGGATTCCGGAAGTCCCTCATAATCCGTCGGTCGTGGGTTCGAGCCCCACCCGCCCCACGCCGTCTGACGTGTCCATTCACGGTGGAGGCTCGAGCAGCCCCGTGTTGATGTTGGTTTAGGCGGCGAGAGCGTGCGCGGGGCGGACCGTCCGCGGGACTGGTAGCCAGGGCGTGCCGGCGAGGGCGAGGCGGATGGCGTCGATGGCGGTCAGGCCGTGGTCGCGGGCGGAGACGAGGTAGGAGCGCACGCGCAGGTAGGCGGCCAGCGTGGTGGGGGTGTGCCAGTAGCCCGAGACGGCCTGGTGGCGTTTCGGGAGGCGGATCGCCTGCTCGCTGGCATTGTTCGTCCAGGGGATCGTGAAGTTGGTGGTGAAGAGCCAGACCTGGTCGGCCTTCGCGGCGAGCCGGCGGGCCAAAACCAGGCCGGGATGGTTGCGGTCGTCGGCCCAGGGGCGGGACAGGTTCGCGAGTTCGCCGATGCGGACGTCGGCGTCGTAGGGGGTCCGCAGGCCGTCGATCGTGGTCTGGTCCAGGCGGTTCCTGCCGGCGGCGCGGGCGGCGACGACGAGGTGGCCGGCCTCGCGGAGCAGGTCGATGAGCCGGCCGGCCCACTTCTGGACCTTCGGCGCGAGCGTCAGCACCGCCCGCAGCGAGCGAATGAGGTGCGAACAGCACAGTTGCACGCCGGTGAGGGTGGGGTCGTACTGGTGCCAGCCGGCGTAGTCGTCCCGGGTGAACAGGCCGTGCCAGCCGGTCAGGACGCCGGTGGTGTCGATCGCTTCCGACGACCGGGAGCTGATCGCCGCGTACCAGACCAGCCCGGGCGTCGGGGTGCGTACGACCAGCAGGTGCGGGGTGCCCGACAGGACGGTGCCGGTGGCCTCGTCCAGGTCCTTGCGCAGCACGTTGACGGGCGACTCGTCACCGCAGAGCACCGGCTCGGCCCGCAGCGCGGCTTTCATCGCCTCGTCGAAGCCGGCAGCCTCCAGGTCCTGGGTGAGCCGTTCGTTCGCGCGGGCGACGAACCCGGACGAGACCGGCACCCCGAGCAGCCCGTCGATCACCATCGCGGCCCGCTGGACCGGCACGTTCGCCTCCGAGGCGAGCAGCACCGCCGCGCCGTGCAGCCTGGGCCCGTAGGACACCGCGCCCGCCGCCGCGTGCCGCACCCCCGGAACCACGGCGGTGGTGACCTTCCGGCAGCACGCGCAGCGCCGCCGCGGCAACACCCACTCGACCTTCTCCAGCACCGGTTCGCACAAGTCCCAGACCTGCGCCCACCCGTCCGCCAGCACCCCCGCGTCGGACAGATCCGCCTGGCACGACGAGCATTCCGACGGCGGGTCCGCCGACAACGACCGGTCCGGCTCCGCCTCCCGGGCCAGCCCCGACCCCGGATGGCCCGGCTGCCCGCCCGGCTTCTTCTCCTTCGACCGGACCCGCTCCGAGGACGCCCGCCGCTCGGCCTTCCGCTTCTCCCGCGCGCCGATCGGCTCCTTCGACGGCGGCACAGAGGAGTTCGTACTGTCCATCGACAACCGCCGACGCAGCTCGGCGAGTTCGAGCTCAAGTTCCTCGACCCGCCGCACGGCCCGGTCCCGCTCGGCGCGCACCGCGCCAAGCTCCACCTCATGCCGTGCGGCCGAGTCCTCCACGACCCGACGCAGCCGCTCGTTGACCGACGCCAACCGCTCGTTCGCCGCCACCGACGCGGCCTGCCCGGCGGCGAGTTCCTCGATCCGCGTCTCGGCAGCCGCGAGACGCGACTCCCACGACGATGCGGACAGCTCAGCCACAGCTCTGATCATCCACGCCCAGCCACCAGGATCAAGCAACGACCACAGCGCGTCCCCGCAACACAAACCCCAAGGTCAGCGGGCTACCCCGGCGCACCCGTGAATGGACACGCCCCCGAGTCATCAAACGAGCCCGCCACAACAGCTATCTCGTCAAACGCGATACCCACATCACCACCCGTCACGTCGGGCCACCAACCGTAACGCTCCCGCGTGTCGCTTAATTCAGCGGCATTGACTCTAGAGCCGACACAGAGAATATGCATACCTTCTCAAAATAGAGAGGAACACTCAGGTGGGAACCCCATGCAATCGCAAATCATTCGCAGAATTCACGTAGCCCCCGCAGAGCCCATCAGCGCGGCCCGGTCTTGCCGTGTTCATGCTTGCCACGCCGACCGCCGCCTATTTCCTCCGGGCACCCGACTGTCACCCTTGTCACGGTCCAGCCCTCACAGAGACGCGGCTCGAACCCGCTGCACGAATCGAGCCGGCGGGGCTCGGGTGCTCCCCCGAAGGCACCCGAGCCCCCGCGAGGCGCACGCCGGCCCGTCGCACATCTGTCGTGGCGCGCGAGTGCCGCCGTCGGACCGCGACCGGCGCGGCGGACGCCCGGGGAGTCGCCGGGGGCACCGGGCAACAGCGAGTCCTCCGGTCGGCGAGGCCCATCGAGGGGTACCCGCCTTCTCCCGTCAATGCCGCTGGGCGTGGTCTCGCGTCATCTGTGGGTGGACTGCTGCCGACCGAAACGGCCGGGAGTCCGCGACGGGGCCGCGTTGCCCGAGGCGCTCGCACCGTGGCAGGGCCCGGCCAGCCCGCCCCGCGACGGGAAGCGAAACGGCTGTGCCACAGGCTGTCCCGCCTCGGCAGCCGGATCACTCGCCACGCCCGACCGCCCCGAAGGACCCCTGGACGTGGACCGGCTGCCTGGCCCGCGGCCAAGGACCTCACCCATGAACGGTCGGGACCAGAGCCCCAGGTCAGCGACGTAAGCCGGCGTTTCCGCCGCGGCTTTCGAGGGTGACACGGGTGCTGGGACAGCCGAATTTGCGCACAGAAAGTCACGACACCAGCTTGACAATGAAAATCATCTCCATTTACGTTTCTGACGATTCTCCACCAGTCCGGTGGGGTTCTCACTTCATGCCATGTGAGCGGGGGTGGCCGGTGTCGGACCGGTACGGCGACATCACCTACGGGCCGGAGTGGTCGGCCCGGTGGGAACGTGACTTCGGCACCCGGCCCGACACCGAGGACGCGGTGCGGTGCCTGGCCGACCTGTCCGGTGGCAGGCCGCTGCTCGAGCTCGGCGTCGGCACCGGGCGGATCGCTCTCCCGCTCGCGGGGCGCGGAGTGCCGGTGCACGGGGTCGACAACTCGTTGTCGATGCTCGACCAGCTGCGTGCCAAACCGGGCGCGGACGCCGTGACGGTCCTGGAAGGGGACATCGTGACGGGCGAGTTCGGCGGGCCGTTCGCCGTGGTGGCCATGCCGAGCTACACGATCTCGGCGATCACCTCGCAGGACGAGCAGGTGGACTGCTTCGCCAACGCCGCCCGCCACCTCACCGAGGACGGCTGCTTCGTCCTGGAGGCCATGGTGCCGCGCAGCGAGGCCCTCCTCTCCGGCGCGCAGCGGACGGTCCGGATCGAGCCCGGGGAGGTCGTGCTCCACGTGACCACCCCGGTGGACCCGCTGAGCGGAGTGGCGTCGGCCTGCCACGTCTACCTCCGCCACGGGGAGACGCCGCAGCTGCGCCCGCTGCAGGCACGGCACGCGTGGCCGGCGGAGCTCGACCTGATGGCCCGGCTGGCGGGGCTGCGCCTGCTGCACCGCTGGGGCGGCTGGGACCGGCGCCCGTTCGGTACCGACAGCCTCAAGCACATCTCGGTCTACGGCCGGCGAGCCGCGTGACAGCCCCGTCGACGCGGTCGATGCCGGTCGGGGCGACGCTCGCCGTCGCCAACGGAGCCTGGAACTTCGACGGCCCCGTCATGGCCGCCGGCTTCGTCGACCACGTGCGCCGCTCCGTCCCGTTCTACGACGCCGGCCACGGGCTGGCCGCGGAGCTCGCCAGCACGTTCGTGCGCCCCGGCGGGCTGGGCTACGAGTTCGGCACCTCGACGGGGCAGCTGCTGCGCACGCTGGCGACGTCCGCCGAACGCAACCGGGCCGCGTCCTGGGTCGGGGTGGAGCGGGTGCCGGAGATGGTCGAGTCGGCGCGCCGGCACTGCGCCGGGCTGGGCAACGTCAGCGTGGTGGAGGCCGACCTCACCGACTTCGAGCTCCGTCCCTGCGACTTCGCCGTCGCCTACCTGACCCTGAACTTCCTCGACGAGAAGCCGCGGGCGGACGTGCTCGCCCGGGTCCGCCAGTCGTTGCGCGAGGGCGGTGGGTTGTTCGTCTTCGAGAAGGTGCTGACGCCGGACCCACACCTGGCAGCCGTCATCGACCTGCTTCACCTCCGGTTCAAGCGGGCCAACGGACTCAGCCCGGAGGAGATCCTGAACAAGGCGGACAGCCTGGCTGGGATCCTGCAGCCGGCGACGGCCGAGGAGTACGTCGACCTGCTGCGGGCCGCGGGGTTCCGCCGGGTCACCTCCGTGATGCGGTACCTGTGCTTCGAAGGGTTCCTGGCCCAGTGAGAGATCCCTGGCGCCTCGCGCTGGCCGACGCCCGCGCCCGCCGGCAGCTGGCAGTCGTCGCCGCGATCCTGCTGGCGCTGACCGCCACGTCGGTCGGGATGGGCCTGCTGCTGGCACGGGTGCTGGCCGACGTCATCGGCGGCGACTCCCTGGGGGACGTCGCGCCGCTCCTGGGCGCCGTCGTGGCGGTACAGGTCCTGCGCTGCCTGCTGCTCTGGTGGCGGCGGGTCGTGGCGGTACGCGCGGCCGGGGAGGTCCGGGCCTCGATCCGGCGCCGCCTCGGTGAGGCACTGCTCGCGCTCGGCCCCGCCGGGCTCGCGGACCGGCGCACCGGCTCGGTGCAGTCGACCGTGGTGGACGGGGTGGAGAGCCTCGACCCGTTCGTGGCGCTGTTCGCCCCGCAGGCCATCGCCGCGATGATCGGGGCCGGCGCCACCACCGCGGTGCTTGTCATGATCGATCCGGTCATCGGGATCACGGTCGGCGTGTGCGCGGCGGCGGCACCCGCGGTGCCGCGGCTGTCCCGCCGGCTGCTGCGCTCCCGCTACCTGCCGTGGTGGAAGTCCTACACCCGCATGTATGCCGACAACCTCGACGCCGTGCAGGGCATGACCACCCTGAAAGGGCTCGGCGCGAGCCGCCGCCGGGCGGACGAACTGGCCGCGCAGGCCGACGAGTTCCGCCGGCACTCGACCCGGCTGAACGCGGTCGTGCTCGTCTACGTGGGTCTGGTGACGCTACTCGTCGGCGGTGGCAGCGCCGCCGCGCTCGCCGTCGGCTCGCTGCGGCACGCGGGCGGCGGGCTGAGCACGGTCGAGCTGTTCACGGTCCTGCTGCTGACCCGGGAGTGCTTCCGCCCGGTCCGGGAGCTGCAGGAGGCCTACCACGCGTCGTACTCGGCCATCCCCGCCGCGCGGGCGGCCCGCGAGCTCATCGAGGCCGGCCAGCAG
>NZ_CDWWEW010000157.1:0-11042 GCF_977966315.1 Frankia sp. CeRuru1 | reverse complement strand
ATCCGGCTCGTCGGCGTCTCGGTCGGATGCGTTAACGTCATGATCTCTTGATCCCCCTGATGATCGCGCTGTCCGGGACCTGGCATTCCCCCGACTCCGGACTGCAATGTTGGATGTGCGGTTAGTGGTCTTTGGTGCGGTCTGGCTACGAACCGTGCTTACGAAGTCGCATTGTGGCAGCAATAGGGGTGGCCCTCCGGTCCGGGGCGGCGAAGGACCACGTTGTATTCCGCATTCTGTTACGCAGAGTTAATAAAAATGTCGACCTGACCGACTCGGCTCAGGTGCGGGCGCGCTCGACCGGACTGCTGCGGTCCCCGCTCCGTCCAGTCCCTCGAACGGGCGTTGACCAGCGCGTCCTCGAAGGGGTCAGCGGACGGTGATGCGCGAGACGAGGAAACGCGCGAGCACGCTCGGGCGGGATCCCGCCGTTCCGATCTCGGAGTCGGCTACAGCGAGTTGTCGACTTACGCGTCGCACGGTGACCGCCGCCTCGGCCTCCGCGTCGAGGGGGAGGGAGCCGAGGGGGAGGGAACGGACGAAGGTCACGTCCATCGACATCACCTGGGTGGCCGATCTGGTGGGCAGTATCCGGCTCAGCGCCGGTGACACCGCGGCCACCACCTGACCGTCGGACCCGGTGATGGTGCCCGATGAACGGTGCAACGGCAGCCGGTGCGCCGAACCGTGGCGGTCGCCGGCCCAGGCCTGGGTATAGAGCAGCAGGGGAGCGAGGGGACCGGATGCCGAGGGTTTCTCCCGTGCCTCGGGTGGGCGCGTGGGCCAGTCGCCAGGCGTGTCCAGATGCAGGCTGGCGGCGCGCACGCTATCGCTCTTCCCGAGCGCGGCGGCGGCGGTGAGGGAGATCTCGGCGAGTACGGCGAGTACGGCGAGTACGGCGAGTGCGCCAGTGGTGAGGCCGACGCTCGGTACGGGAACGGGGAGCTCGGGACCGGGGACCGGGGACGTCCAGGTTGGCCCGGCACGGGCCAACCTGGACGTCAGGATCGGGCGAGGTGAACCAGGATTAGACGAGGTCGAACCGGTCGAGGTTCATCACCTTGACCCACGCCGCGACAAAGTCGTGCACGAACTTCTCCCGCGCGTCGTCGCTCGCGTAGACCTCCGCGAGCGCGCGCAGCTCGGAGTTCGAACCGAAGACGAGGTCGGCGCGGCTGCCGGTCCACCTGACCTTGCCCGTGGCGGCATCGCGGCCCTCGAAGGTGTTCGCGTCCTCGGACGTCGCCTTCCACGTCGTGCCCAGCTCGAGCAGGTTGACGAAGAAGTCGTTCGTCAGCGACCCGGGAGTCGCGGTGAAGACGCCGAGCGGCGACTGCTGGTAGTTGGCACCCAGGACCCGCAGACCACCGACGAGGACCGTCAGCTCGGGGGCGCTCAGGGTCAGCTGGTTCGCCCGGTCGAGCAGAAGGTACTCAGCCGGCAGGCGGTGGCCCTTCCCGAGGTAGTTGCGGAACCCGTCTGCCGTCGGCTCGAGCACCGCGAACGACTCCACGTCGGTCTGCTCCTGCGACGCGTCGGTACGTCCCGGTGCGAAGGGGACCTCGACGTCGAAGCCGGCGTTCGCGGCGGCCCGCTCGACGGCAACACCACCGGCGAGCACGATCAGGTCGGCGAGCGAGACCTGCTTGCCGCCGGTCTGGGCGGCGTTGAAGGCTTCCTGGATCCCCGTCAGCGTGCGCAGGACCGCCGCCAGCTGGTCGGGGTCGTTGACCTCCCAACCGCGCTGCGGTTCGAGGCGGATGCGCGCACCGTTGGCGCCGCCGCGCTTGTCACCACCGCGGAACGTCGAGGCCGACGCCCACGCGGTGGAGACCAGCTGGGAGACCGACAGGCCCGAGGCGAGGATCTGACCCTTGAGAGTGGCGACGCCCGCGGCGTCGATGAGCTCGTGGGCCACCGCCGGGAGCGGGTCCTGCCACAGCAGCGTCTCGGTCGGGACCTCCGGGCCGAGGTAGCGCGCGACCGGCCCCAGGTCACGGTGCGTCAGCTTGAACCACGCCCGGGCGAACGCGTCCGCGAACGCGCTCGGGTTCTCCAGGAAGCGCCGCGAGATGGGCTCGTAGATCGGGTCGAACCGGAGGGCGAGGTCCGTCGTCAGCATCGTGGGGGCGTGGCTCTTCGATGCGTCGTGGGCGTCGGGGACGGTGCCGGCACCGGCACCGTCCTTGGGCTTCCACTGGTTCGCACCGGCGGGGCTCTTCGCCAGCTCCCACTCGTGGCCGAACAGGATCTCGAAGAAGCTGTTGTCCCAGCTCACCGGGGTGTTCGTCCACGCACCCTCAAGCCCGCTGGTGATCGTGTCCCCGCCCCTGCCGGTGCCGAAGGTGCTCGTCCAGCCGAAGCCCTGCTCCTCGAGGGGGGCGCCCTCGGGCTCCGGGCCGACGTGCTCGTCCGGGTTGGCCGCGCCGTGGGTCTTGCCGAAGGTGTGGCCGCCGGCGATCAGGGCGACCGTCTCCTCGTCGTTCATCGCCATCCGGCGGAACGTCTCGCGGATGTCGCGTGCCGCGGCGATCGGGTCCGGGTTGCCGTTCGGGCCCTCCGGGTTGACGTAGATGAGACCCATCTGGACCGCGGCGAGGGGATTCTCGAGCTCCCGGTCGCCGGTGTAGCGCTCGTCGTCGAGCCAGGTGGTCTCGGGGCCCCAGTAGACGTCCTCGTCAGGCTCCCAGACGTCCACCCGACCGCCGGCGAAGCCGAAGGTCTCGAAGCCCATCGACTCCAGGGCGACGTTGCCGGCGAGGATCATCAGGTCGGCCCACGAGATCTTCTGGCCGTACTTCTTCTTGACCGGCCACAGCAGGCGGCGAGCCTTGTCGAGGTTCGCGTTGTCCGGCCAGCTGTTGAGGGGAGCGAAACGCAGCTGGCCGGCACCCGCACCACCGCGGCCGTCGCTGATGCGGTAGGTGCCCGCGCTGTGCCACGCCATCCGGATGATGAACGGGCCGTAGTGACCGTAGTCGGCCGGCCACCAGGCCTGCGAGGTAGTCAGCACCTCCGCGATGTCCTGCTTCACGGCGGCGAGGTCGAGGGTCCTGAAGGCCTCGGCATAGGTGAACTCCCCGCCGAGGGGGTTGGCCACGGCGGGGTTCTTGGCGAGGATCTTCAGGTTGAGCTGGTTCGGCCACCAGCCGCGGTTTCCGCCGCCCTGGGTGGGGTGCGGGGCGCGACCGGGCGCGACCGGGCAGCCACCGCCGCTCTCCGCATTCATGTCGTACACGACTGCGTCATGGTTCTCGGACATGGGACCCTCCGGGCATAGACGGATATCAAGAGCGATCAGGAACGCGTGCGGTGGAACAGCCGTGACACCGGCCCCAGTAGATGGCCGCGGCCTCGTTGGCGGCCTCGTCGACGGCCTCGTTGATCGAGAAGCCGCGCAGGGATGACTCCACTGTCACAACTGTCACACTGTCACGGTCGGCCACTCGGAAGAGAAATCGAAAAATTCCGCAACTTTGATAGCCTCAATCTATGGCTAGTCCGCAACCGACCCTGGCCCAGCTGCGCGCCCTCGTCGGGGTGGCCGATCACCGGCATTTCGGCCGCGCCGCGGCGGCCCTGCATGTCAGTCAGCCGACGCTGTCCAGCGCGGTGGCGGCGCTCGAGCGCACCCTGGGCGTCCAGCTCGTGGAACGCACCACCCGCAGCGTCCTGCTCACCGAACTCGGGGAGGAGATCGTCCGGCGGGCCCGGGGGGTGCTGGGCGCCGTCGACGACATCGGCGAACTGGCCATCCGGGCCCGGGAGCCCCTGGTCGGTGACATCCGTCTCGGGGTCATCCCCACGGTGGCCCCCTACCTGCTCCCACGGCTGCTGCCGACGCTGCGGGAACGGTGGCCGCAGGCACGGCTGCGGCCGCGGGAGTCCCAGACGGCCACCCTGCTGGCGGAGCTGCGCGGTGGTGCGCTCGATCTCGCGCTGCTCGCTCTGCCCACCGATGAGCCGGGGACAGCCGAGATCCCGCTGTACGACGAGGACTTCGTCCTCGTCACCCCCGCGGATCACCCGCTGGCGGGTGGCGCCGCCGTGCCGGTCGCCGCCATCGGCGGGCAGGACCTGCTCCTGCTGGAGGACGGGCACTGCTTCCGGGCCCAGGCGCTCGAGGTCTGCCGGGAGGCGGGGGCACGGGAGCGTTCTACCCTGCGTGCGGCGAGCCTGTCGACGATCGTCCAGATGGTCGCCGGTGGCCTGGGGCTGACCCTCGTCCCCGCCGCCGCCGTCGGAGTCGAGGTCGGCGAGGGGCGGGGCCTGGCCGTCGCCACGTTCCGCCGGCCCGCGCCGCACCGGCGCGTCGGCCTGGCCTACCGCTCGACCTCGGCCCGTGTGACGGACTGGAACCTGCTCGCCGCCGAGGTGCGGGCCGCCCTGCCGGGGACGGGTCTCGCCCTCGCCCCGGTGCCGGCCGCGGCGGTCTGACGCGCGCCCTCGGCGGGCTCCGGTGAATGCAGCGGGCCGGCCGCGAGACCGACCGGTCGGGCGTCGCCGGCCGGCCGACCACGGACACACGGTTTCCCTCGCTCCGTGCTGGGCATCAAGCGAATCTTGCCGCCGAGTGGGCAGAGGGCAGCGTCGTGTCGGATCGTCTGTTCCGTGACCGGGGGGATGCCGGCCGGCAGGTCGCTGCTCTGTTGGAGCAGTACCGGGGCCGCCCCGATGCGCTGGTTCTGGGGCTCCCGCGGGGAGGGGTGCCGGTTGCCTACGAGGTTGCGAAGGATCTCGGTGCTCCGCTCGACGTGTTCGTTGTGCGCAAGCTCGGGGTCCCGGGCCGCGAGGAAGTGGCGATGGGCGCGATCGCGAGTGGCGGGGTGCTGGTCCTCAACGACGATGTGGTCCGCGGTCTGAACCTCCCCCTGGAGGTGATCCAGCGGGTGGCGGAGCAGGAGGGCCGGGAGCTGCTGCGCCGGGAGCAGGCTTATCGGGAAGGCCGGCCGATACCGGACGTGGCCGGCAAGACCGTCATTCTTGTCGATGATGGCCTGGCCACGGGCGCGAGTATGCGGGCCGCCATCCAGGCGTTGCGGCAACTGCAGCCGGCCTGGATCGTCGTCGCCGTGCCGGCGGCACCCTCTTCCACCTGCCGGGAGCTGACGGCGCTGGCGGACGAGGTGGTGTGTGCGACGACGCCGTCGCCGTTCTTTGCGGTCGGGCAGTCCTACTGGGATTTCACCCAGACCACCGATGAACAGGTGCGCAGTCTGCTGCGCGCGGCGGCGACGTCCCGGCTTCCCGCGGGAACCGTGGTGTACCGCACGGATGCGGCCGTCGTCCGATCCGAGATGGTGCCGGTCCAGGACGGCGTTCCGGCCGGCGACAGGCTGTTCGATCTGGTTGGTGACGCCAGCCTGGTGTTGATCGGCGAGGCGTCGCACGGCACCCACGAGTTCTACGCCGCCCGCGCCGCGATGACCCGGCGGCTGATCGAGGAAAAGGGGTTCTGCGCGGTGGCGGCGGAGGCGGACTGGCCGGACGCCTACCAGGTGAACCGGTTCGTCCGCGGTCACAGCGAGGATGTGACGGCCGAGGAGGCGTTGCGTGGCTTCGAACGTTTCCCAACCTGGATGTGGCGCAACACGGTCGTCCTCGACTTCGTCGGCTGGCTGCGTGAGCGCAACGACCGGATCGGCGCCGAGGAACGGGCCAAGGCCGGTTTCTACGGACTGGATCTGTACAGCCTGTACCGTTCCATCCAGGAGGTCATCGCCTACCTGGACCGGGTCGACCCGGCTGCGGCCAGGCGGGCCCGTGAACGGTACGCCTGCTTCGATCACTACGGCGGCGAGGGCCAGGCCTACGGCCAGGCCGCGGCGTTCGGCGCGGGCGAGACGTGCGAACAGGCGGTCGTCGACCAGCTCGTCGACCTGCGGCGCCACGCGGCCGAGTACACCGGGCCGGGCGGGCCACTCGCCGACGACTTCTTCTACGCCGAGCAGAACGCGCGGACCGTCAAGGCCGCGGCGGACTACTACCGGTCCATGTTCTCCGGCCGGGTCTCCTCCTGGAACCTACGTGACCGGCACATGGCCGGTACCCTCGACGCGCTCGCCACTCATCTGCGCCGGCAGTCCGATACTCCGGCGAAGATCGTGCTGTGGGCGCACAACTCCCACGTCGGGGATGCCACAGCGACCGAAGTCGCGGCCCGCGGCGAGATAACTCTCGGTCAGGTGGTACGGATCCGGCACCCGGGTGACTGCCGGTTGATCGGTTTCACCACCTACACCGGCACGGTGACCGCCGCAGACGACTGGGATGCCCCGGCCGGCCGTAAACGGGTCCGCCCGGCGCTTCCCGAGAGCCTGGAGGATCTGTTCCACAAGGTAGGCGAGAAGGAGTTCCTCGTCCCCCTCGGCTCCGCCGAGTGGGCCGCCCGGATACTGACCTCGGCCCGGTTGGAACGCGCCATCGGCGTGATCTACCGCCCCGGCACCGAACGGCACAGTCACTACTTCCGTGCCCGGGCCGCCGACCAGTTCGACGCGATCATCCATATCGACGAGACCCGGGCCGTCGAACCACTCGAACGGACGACCCGCTGGGATCGCGGCGAACCACCACGGACCTACCCCTTCGCCGCGTGAGAAAGCTTCGCCGCGCGAGAAACCCTTGGATCGCCGGACAACTCGGCCTGGATGTCACCGGTGGTGCCCTCGTCCTCGCCGTCGTCGCGGGTGGCCCCGCGGACCGTGCCGGCGTCCCCCTGGCGACGTCGTCCGCACCTTTGACCGGAAGCCCGTCAACTCGGCCGAGGACTTCTTCGCGGAACTGCGTGGCATCTCGCCCGGACATCAGGTCACGCTCGGTCTGCGGCGCGACGGAAGCGGCCAGGAGGTCACGGTCACGCCCTCCGACCGGCCCAGCTGACCGGCGGGCGGCTGAAGACCTCAACAGAAAGCGGCGGGCATGACGATCTTGGATATCCTCTGGCTGTTCATCATCCTGTCCAGTCTCACCCCCTTGATCCAGCAACGCACGCTCGCGTTCCAGCGTGGCCAGGCGCTGCGGGCACTCGAACGTACTCGCCACTCACGTGTGATCACGATGATTCACCGGCGGGAGAACTTCGCGTTCCTCGGGATCCCGTTTGGCGGATTCATCAGCGTCGAGGACTCCGAGGCCGTCATCCGGGCGATTGAACTGACCGACCCCGACCTGCCGGTCGACCTCGTCCTGCACACCCCCGGTGGCCTCTTCCTCGCGGCCGAGCAGATCGCATCCGCCCTGGCCGACCACCCCGGCCCGGTCACCGTGTTCGTTCCGCACTACGCGATGAGCGGCGGGACGCTCATCGCACTGGCGGCCGACCACGTCGTCATGGCACCGTCGGCCGTCCTCGGCCCGGTCGATCCGCAGGTCGGCGGAATGCCGGTCGCGTCGATCCTCGACGTCGTGGTTCGCAAGAACGTGAACGAGATCGACGACAAGACGTTGATCATGACCGACGTCTCCCGCAAGGCCCAGCGACAGATCCAGGAGTTCGCCGGCCGGCTCCTACGCCGCCGCCTTCCGCCCGACCGCGCCGACCAGCTGGCCAGGACGCTGTCCGAGGGAAGGTGGACCCACGACTTCCCGATCGACGTGCGCACCGTCCGCGAACTCGGCCTCACCGCCTCCACGGACCTACCCAACGAGGTGCGCAGACTCATGCGGCTCTACCCGCAGCCCAGGACGGGCCGCCCGTCGGTCGAGTACATTCCGCTCCCCTACCGGCAGCGACCCGACCAACCCGAGCCCATCCTCGCTCCCGCCCGGCGTGACCCCGGCGGCCACCGCAGGAAAAGAGCTATCAACCCACCCGACTGAGGGTTAACCCACCCGACTGAAGGCTAGCCAACCCGACCGGAGGCCAACCCGTCCACTGCACATCCTGGAGACGACCAACGGCCCGGCGTCTTCGCGGGCGTGTTCAGCCGTTTGGGATCGTTTCGGCGGATTGCTGGCTGACGGCCGCGAGGATGTCGTGCTGTTCCTGCTCCAGGATGCCGGCCAAGTCACGCTTGCTGGGGTCGAGTTGTCCGACGCGCGGCGCAATCTGCTGAAGCATTGCGATGACGGCGAGAGTCAGTCGGGCCGCGTCCTCCGGCCGGTCGTCTGCCAGCAGCAGTTCGATCTCACCGGCGAGGCTGGCGAGTGTCCCGTCGTCGGTGGCCGGTGTGAGGTGGCCGGCGAGCCCGGGCGGATAGGGAGTCTGGGTCCGGAACTCGCGCAGCGCGGTCACGATCGCGGGCTGGTCGCTGAGGTGCTCGAGGAGCCCCTGGAGTGCGTTCAGCCGCGCGACCAGCCGGGGCAGGCCAGGATGCCGGTCCAGCCATGCCAACAGGGCGCGTTGACCCCCCCAGGTGAGCGATGATCCGCGGCAACGTGGCCTCGAGCGGGTAGGGCAGGTTCCAGTGGAACGACAGGAGACGCGCCAGCCGCTCGGCAAGGGTCGCTTCCTTCCGTGGATCGAGATCGCCGGTTGCGAACTTGTCGACCAGCGAGCTGTCCAGTTCGAAGGCGGTCATCGGATATCCCCTCCTCCCGGCCCGGCCTCCACCACGGCGCCCGTAGATCAACGGGACGAGTCGGGAATCCGGCATCGAGCGGCTGTACCGGCCGTCTCGCCCGGGCCGTGTCCACGGCGGTGACCATTTCGGCTGGGACACCCGCGCCGGCTGCCTCATGCCCACTGCCGCCCTTGTCATCCACCCGATTGACACAAATCTCAACTGATCGCAAAAATGCTGCTGCCGCACTCGCCAGCAAGCCGAGGTCTGCGCCGGCACGAGGAAGATGGGTAGAATGCAACGGCCATTCCCGGTATGCCGTGATGCCCGCACCGTCGCCTGGCTGTGGTTTCCTGCGGGCGGAGCTGGGTAGAAGGACTTTGGGCCCATTGTCCGTCAGCGGGCAGGGCCAAGGTCCCGCCGGCTCGTCTTGATGAGGAAAACTGATTCGAGGGGATGGCGGGACCGCCTTGCTTCGCGGCCTCCGTATCTGCCCGGGTGCTGCGTGCCCGGGCGGTGGCCGTCCCGGAGAGGCCGCGCCGGTCGTTCACCGTCCCGGCGGTTGCGGAACAGCCCCGGAGTGGTGGCCAGTATTTCCCGCTGCGGCTGATTTACCCGCCGACGACCGGGTAGACGGCGGTGGAAGTATTTTGCCGACAACGGCTGATTGCGTCGTCGAATCGAATGATGTCGAAATGATGCTGACGAGTGGAGAAATCTCATGGCATTTCCGGTGCGAAGCAGCCAACGTCCGGCCCCGGTGATCAGGTGGGATCCGTTCCGGGAGATCGAGGACGCCTGGACCCGGATGGGAAGCCTGCTCGGCGACGTCGTCGGTGGTGCGGAAGGCCGACCGGTGGGACTGTTGGCCGCCGTCGTCGTCCCGGTCGACATCGAGGAGACCGACGACGCCTACATCGTCGAACTCGAGCTCCCCGGGGTACGCCGCCGCGATGTCTCGATCGACCTGCAGGATAACGAGCTTCGGGTCACCGGTGAGATCAAGGAGCGGGAACGGAAGGGTGTGCTACGCCGTCAGACCCGGCGGGTGGGCAGGTTCGAACATCGCATCGTGCTGCCGGGTGAGGTGGACCCGGAGTCGGTCAGCGCGACGCTGGACGACGGGGTGCTGACGATCCGGCTCGCCAAGTCCAGGAAGAGTCAGCCCAGGCACATCGAGGTCACCGGCGGCAGTGACGGCGGCAGCTGACCCGGCGGCGGGGCCGCTGTCCGCGTGTCCGCTATCGCCAGCGGGGCCGTGCCCGCCCGGCCGCGGCGCCGTGGTGAATCCTGAATCCTCCATAAAACTACACTGGGCAACCGGGTGCGGGTAGTTACGGCACTTATAACTTCACAATCCCTACCAAGATGATAGATTATCAAAATTCCCTCTGGACTCGCAACGAAGTGGTCGTTAATATTGCATCCGTTGTCTTCCGAGGAGGGGTATGATCAACATCATTGGTGCGGGCTTCGGGCGTACCGGAACGCTTTCGCTCAAGTTGGCCCTCGAACAGCTCGGTTACGGCCCTTGTCATCACATGGACGAGGTCCTCGCGCACCGGGAGACTATCGCTGCATGGACGAGTGCCGCCGAAGGTGCTCCTGCGGACTGGGACTCGCTGTATGGCCAGTACAGATCGACAGTCGATTGGCCGGGTGCCCGGTTCTGGCGGGAGCTCGCCGCCCACTACCCGTCGGCTCGAATGATTCTTACGGTTCGCGACCCGGAAAAATGGTATGACAGTGCGCGGAACACATTATTCCAAGCGATATCGAACCGACCGGCGAGAATGAGCGCGGAAGCCATGCGCGTGATCACCATGATGAATCTGGTGGTGTGGGACGGTGTCTTCAAGGGGCGTTTCGCGGACAAGGACTACGCCCTACAGGTCTTCGCGGAGCACAATGCCGCGGTGCAACGCGAGATCTCAGCCGACCGTCTGTTGGTATTCGACATCGCCCAGGGGTGGGGTCCCCTGTGCGACTTCCTCGGTGTGCCGGTTCCGGGGGAACAGTTCCCCCGGCTGAACAATCGAGAAGCCTACGCGGCGAAACACCATGAACGTGTCGCCGCGGCCATGAGCGCGAGCGCTGTCCACCCGTGAACCCCGCCCAGCCCAGTAGCTGAGGCGGGGATTCCCGGCCCGGGACCCGTAGCACCCTCCCTTCGGAGCTGATCCGGGTTCCGGCCGGGCAACGCATCCCACGCCGTCGACGCGGATCGGTGCCCGCGAGAGCCCCGAACGGATCTGGTCATCTTCGGTGACCAGATCCGTTCGGGGTCGGGCTCCGGTCCGCCGCGGGGGAGCGGCGGGCGCGTAGCACCCGGGTGAGGACGTCCGGTCGCAGCAGTGCCGATGGCGGTTCGACCAGATTGATGATCCGCATGAACACCCGGGCCACCACCGGGTCGGTGTGCGCGGCGGCGTGCACGTGGGGCAGGTAGGCGTTGACCAGCCTGATCCGCGGGGTGCGCCGTCCCTGCACCTGTGGGTATCCTAGATCATTTCCGGTGGCCAGGGACCAGGCCAGGTC
>NZ_CDWWEW010000156.1:0-11050 GCF_977966315.1 Frankia sp. CeRuru1 | reverse complement strand
GGGGGTGGCGAGGGACTCCATGAGGTCCGGGGTGACGTCGTGCAGGCTCGCCAGGAGCGCCGCGAGCCCGGCCGGCACCGGCTCGCCGCGAGCCGCGACACCCGAGGCGGTCGAAGACCCCGAAACGGTCGAGGCGGCCGACGCGGTCAGGTCGAGCAGATCCGGCATGGACGGGATCATGATGGTCGCGCACCCGGCCGCCACCCCGGCGCGCGCTCCCGACGGGCTGTCCTCCAAGACGACACAGCGGACCGGGTCGACGCCGAGCACCCGGGCGGCGGTCAGGTAGGGCTCCGGGTCCGGCTTGCGGCGAGTGACCTCATCACCGGCGACCGTCACGGCGAAGAACTCGTCACCGACGACGTGCAGCACCGGCTCCATCAGGTCGCGGAAGGACGAGGAGACCAGCGCGGTCGGGACACCCGCCGCCCGCAGCGCGCCGAGCAGTTCCACCGCCCCGGGCTGCGGGACGATCGCACCGGGCTCGCGGAACAGCTCGGCGGAGCGGCGCAGCAGGAACTCCGCCGTCGGCACCACGTCGGACGCCGGCCGGCCGAGCATCGACACCATGAGCGGCACCGCGGTGTCGATGCCGTGGCCGATCATGGCTCGTTTCATCGCCGGGGTGAACTCGCCGCCCAGCCGCGCCGCCGCCTCGTGCTCGGCGATGGTCCAGATTGGCTCGGTGTCAACGAGCAGGCCGTCCATGTCGAAGAAAACCGCCGCAAGGCTCCCCACGTCCACTCCTAGCTCAGGTAGCTCAGGTAGCTCGGTAGCTCAGGGTCGTCCGGCCGCAGTGCCCGGTTGACCGGCCTAGTGCCGGGTCGGCCGCACGGTGCCCGGTTGACCGCACGGTGCCTACGTGGCCGCGAAGTACTTCGCCTCCGGGTGGTGCAGGATGATCGCCGAGGTGGACTGCTCCGGCACGAGCTGGAACTCCTCGCCGCGCGACGGGCCGTCGCCGTCCTCGGAATTCACCGAGTCGAGGCAGAGGCTGGCCGCCTGCAACAGGGTGCCCATGGCGCCATCGGCCACCAGCGCACGCTCGGCCAGGACGGACACCAGATCATCGTGCACTGACCAAGGGTACCGGGACGGGTTTCGCCTGCCGCCGGTACGGTTTACCCTCCGTCCGGACGCCTCCGAGGATGCCGGCCACGGGCACGACGGTGACCACGGCAGGGTGATCACAACACAGGGACCACAACACAGGGACCACGATGCGGTGACCACGGCACGGTGATGATTGCGGGGTGGGAATGCCGGACGCGTCCCGGCGGGTTGCCCATGGCGCGACCGCGGGTGGCACAGCTGCGGGAACGGAGGGCGTGATGTCGGACCGCGCGGGTGTGCTCGGCGCGGTGGTCCGCACGAACACGGGCTGGGGCACACCGGTGCGGCGGCGGCCCTGGGCCGGGCCGTTCGCATTCCCGCGACGGCGGGTATCCGTCCAGAGCCGATACGGTGCAGCCACCGCATCGATCCGGAATGGATGTCCGATCCGCCCGGGTCTAGCGCCATCGAGAGACCGAGGAAAGGCGTTCCCACGAGAACATCGGCAGACTGGACCAGCGTAGGTTCCCCGCGGACGACCGCTGGTCGCCCGCGGGTCACCGGCTCACGGGCCATAAGGGAGGCTGAGGTCACGCATGTCGGCTCTGGGCAGGAGTCGTCTCCGTGAGGACGTACCGTTGCACTGTCACGGGGGCAGTGGGCCGCCGCGGGGCGGCAGGAGGTGGTAGGTGATCGAGTTCTCCGGCGTCGGTCAACTACGGTCACCGGTCGTAGTAGCCGCCTTCGAAGGGTGGAACGACGCGGCCGATGCCTCGTCCGCCGCCGTCGAGCATCTGGAGACCGCTTTCAAGGCCCGTGTCATCGGTGCTATCGACCCCGACGACTACTACGACTTCCAGGTGAACCGACCGACGGTGAGCGGGACCGACGGGGCTTCCCGGAAGATCTCGTGGCCGACCACCCGCCTGTCGGTGGCGCGGCCACCGAAGTCCGAGACGGACCTGGTGCTGATCCGCGGACTGGAACCGAACATGCGCTGGCGTGGGTTCACCGACGAGCTGATCGAGGCCGTCCACGCCCTCGGCAGCGACATGGTGATCTCCCTCGGGGCGCTGCTCGCTGACTCGCCGCACACCCGGCCGGTCCCGATCAGCGGAACCGCCGGGGACGCGGCGACGGCTGCCCGGCTCGGCCTGGAACCGTCCCGTTATGAGGGGCCGACCGGCATCGTCGGCGTCTTCGGGGAGGCATGCGCACGGGCCGAGCTCGCCTCGGTGTCGTTCTGGGCGGCGGTGCCGCACTACGTGGCTAACCCGCCCTGTCCCAAGGCGACCCTCGCGCTGCTGCGCCGAGTGGAGGACATGCTGGACATCGAGATCCCGCTGGGTGACCTTCCCGAGCGGGCGAAGGCATGGGAACGGCAGGTGGACGAGCTCGCCGCCGGGGACACCGAGGTCGCCGAGTACGTCCGTTCGCTGGAGTCACGCGAGCCCGAGACGGCGCTACCCGAGGCCAGTGGGGACGCAATCGCCCGGGAGTTCGAACGGTACCTGCGCCGTCGCGGCCAGTAAAGGCCAGGAGGAGAGCCAGCTCGGTAGAAGAAGCTGCCCCTCTCCTCCGGGCTACTCCTCTCCTCGACGATCTCGCTACTCCTCAACGATCTCGGCGTCGATGATGTCCTCGTCGGCGCCACGGCGGAACGGCACGTTCGCCGAGTTCGTGACCGGTTCGCGCGGGGTGTGGGGTTCCGCGTCCGCGACGTCGGCCTGACGATGCCGGCCCGGGGAACGCCGCCCCGTGCTGGCGACGCGACCGGTCGCCCACGCGGTCCCGGAAAGATCCGACGGTCCCGCACCGCCCGCGGGGACCGCACCGCCCGCGGGGACCGCACCGCCCGCGGGGAAACCGGCGGGACCGGCTCTCCCCGGACCGAACGGCGACGACCCCCCGGGCTGGCGGCCATACGACAGGTCCGGCGGAACGCCGACGGGTGAGGCAGACGGCATCGTCGGCCCGTCGACCACTGAGGTCCCCGCCGACCCCGGCGTCGCCGCCGACCCCGAGGTGCCCGGCGTTCCAGGCGTGCCCGGCGTTCCAGGCGTGCCCGGCGTTCCAGGCGTGCCCGGCGTCGTCGGCGCGGCCGTACCCGCCCGGGCCAGGTCGGTGACCGCCCGGTCCACCTCGTCGGAGGCCAGGACCCCGCGCAGGCGCAGCATCGCACCGATGATCTCACCCTGCTGGTGACGCAACGCCTCGAGCGAGGCGGTGCACCGGGCGATTTCCGCCTGCAGCTCAGCGTGCCGCTCCCGGGCGAGCCGGCGGCTCTCCTCCACGGCGTCGAGGAGGAGCTTCTCGGCCTGTTCCCGAGCCTCCCGCACGATCGGGTGGTTCGCCCCGGCGTCCTCGATCACCTCTTCCAGCGCCGCCTCCGCGATCTGACGGGCGCCGGTGACGATCTCCTCGGCCTCCTGCTGGGCGATGGTCAGCATCTGGCCGATCCGACCGCCGGCCTGCGCGGCCAGGCCCTCGACGCCCATGTTCGCGCTGCGGGCCCGCTCGTTCTTCAGGGCGCTTTCGGCCGCGGCCGCGCGCGAGGTCACCTGGCTGGCGTAACGCCACAGCGTGGCCAGGTAGTCGTCGACCTGATGAGGGTCGTAGCCATGCGCGACCTCGTCGAAGGTGGGCCGTTCGGTCGCTGCCCCGGGATCCACCCGGCGATGGTGAGCTCCCATCCTCAGCTCCCTCTGGGTCTGACGGGTTCAAGGTCTACACCCAGCAGTGTGTCAACGAGACGCCGCACGAGTGCGGGCGCCTCCCCCCAGGCGGGCACGTCACCGCCAGAACCGCGAACCGGGCCCCCCGGATTGGTGGGATCCGGGCCCGCACCGGCGGAGCCACCCGCATCGGCGAGCGCGGCGCCGGCCCAGGCGTCCACCGCGGCGACGGCACCCGGGGCGTCAAGGTCGTCGGCGAGCCGCTCACGCACGGCGGCGAGCAGTCCCATGGCGTCGGGCCCGGTGAGCAGGGCGACGGCGGCCCGCCACCGGTTCATCCGGTCCACAGCGTCGTCGAGCAGGCCCGGCGTCCACTCCCAGTCCTCGGTGTGCCGGTGATCGAGCAGGGCCAGACGCAGGGCCGCCGGATCCACCCCGGCCCGGCGCAGCCGGGAGACGAACTCCAGGTTGCCCCGCGACTTCGACATCTTGTGGCCGTCGAGGCTCACCATCGCGGTGTGCACGTAGCTGCGAGCGAACGGCTGGATGCCGGCGGCGACCTCGGCATGCGCCGCGCTGCACTCGTGGTGCGGAAAGCTCAGGTCGGTCCCGCCACCCTGGATGTCGATGACCCCGCCGAGATAGTGGCGGGCGATGGCGGCGCACTCGATGTGCCAGCCGGGCCGGCCGGGGCCGAACGGCGAGGGCCAGGACGGCTCGCCGGGGCGGTGTGCGCGCCACAACAGCGGATCGAGGGGGTCCTTCTTGCCGGTGCGGCGCGGGTCACCCCCGCGCTCGGCGCAGATCGCCAGCATCTCGGCCCGGCTGAGACGCGAGATCTCCCCGAAGGCGGGTGCGGTGGCGATCGAGAAGTACAGGTCGTCGTCGACCTGGTAGGCCGCGCCCCGGTCGACGAGCTCCGCCACCATGTCGACAATCATCGGGATGGCCTCGACCACCCCGACGTAGGCGTCCGGCGCCAGCATCCGCAGTGCGGTCATGTCCTCGCGGAACAGGTCGATCTCCCGGTCGGCGAGGGCCCGCCAGTCCAGCCTGTCACGGGTGGCTCGCTCAAGCAACGGGTCATCGATATCCGTTACGTTCTGTACATAGTGGACGTGATGCCCGGCGTCTCGCAGCACACGCTGCGCGAGGTCGTAGGTGAGGTAGGTGAAGGCATGCCCCAGATGCGTCGCATCATAGGGCGTGATGCCACAGACGTACAGCCTTGCTGTGGCGGCCGGCGCCAACTCGCGTACGCTCGACGTGGCCGTATCGAAGATCCTCAGTGGCTTCCCGTGACCGGGAAGAAAACGTATCGGAGGAGATTGCCACGCCTGCATGCGTGTCAGAGTAACCGCGAACCGACTCTCCGGCGGGCACGGGGAAAGTAACCGCAACGTAACCGACGGCATCCCAAACCGATCCACCCCGGATCACCGACGGTGACACCTCATGTTCTCCCGCACCTGTACCCGCACTGGTTGACCCGCCCAGAACCAGAACCCGCCCAGAACCAGAACCCGCTCAGAACGGCGGCCAGGGAATCGCCGGCCAGTCCCCCGAGGGCAACGGGAACCGGCCCTTGGCCAGCAGCCCGTCGACCCGCCTGGCGAGGGCGTCGACCTCGGTAACCGTGAGCAACTCCTCGAGCCGGTCCCGGAAGGGGCCCGCGAGCGCCTCACGCAGGTCGTCGAGCAAAGCGGTCTCCTCGGCATCGAGCCGCCTGCCCCGCCAGGTCCACAGCAGGGTGCGCAGCTTGCCGTCGGTGTGGAAGGTCACACCGTGATCGATGCCGTGAATTCGGCCGGAGGGCGCCGGCAGCAGGTGCCCACCCTTGCGGTCGGCGTTGTTGATGACGGCGTCGAACAGGGCGATCCGGCGCAGCTGGGAGTCGTCGGACCGGGTCAGCGCCACCAGGTCCACGGTGACGTCGGTATCGATCCACAGCTGCACCATGCCCTCGCCGAACGGGCCGTCACGCAGAATGGTAGGCGGGACGATGCCAAGCCCGAGCTGCTCGGAGACCTCGTAGGCGGCCAGCTCGCGGGCGGCGAGGGTGCCGTCCGGGAAGTCCCACAGGGCGCGTTCGCCGCGGACCGGCTTGTAGACGCAGCGGCCGGTCACCCCGTCAGCGCAGATGTCGCAGCAGAGCGTCGTGTTGCTCGCGTCGACCAGCCGGGCGGTGATCTCGAGGTCACCGCGGCGAAGGAGGTCGAGGGCGGCGGGGGCGTCGAGGCCGCCCCCGTCGATCGGATGCAGTGGCGGTCGCCACCCCGGGGTGGAACTCGCCGCGGAAACGCCCATCATCTCAGTCTGTCCGGTCCGGCAGGGTGATGTCACCGGACCGGACGGTGAGCGACATCTCTCCCACACCGCCAGGCCGACCGGACCGCACCGCTACCACGGACCGCACCCCCGCCATGGACCGCACCGCTGCCACGGACCGCGCACCCGCGGCGGCCGGGCCCGGCGCCCCTCGCCGGCCGCATCAGCGCAGGTGACCGTTCTGGCGCGGGCAGACGTGACCGTCGTCCAACGGCTGCCCGCACAACGGGCAGGAGGACCGGCCTGCGGCCAGGACCCGCGCCGCGCGCCGCACGAACGAGCGCGCCTGCTCGGACTCCAGCAGGACCCGGACGGCGTCCGGCCCGTCGGGATCATCGGAGAATCCGACGACCGGGTCGGTCACGCCCGTCGCCTGCGCCTCGATGACGACCCGTCCGCCACGCGGATCCCAGCCGAGCGCGATCGTCGCGGCCTGGAACTCCTCGTCGATCGGCAGATCGAGCGGTGACAGGTCGGGGTCGGCCGGGGCGGGCTCGGGCGGCGGCGTCGCGCCGCGGCGGCCCAACTCGTCGAGCAGCTCGGTCAGCTGTTCGGCAAGCAAGGCGACCTGAGCCTTCTCCACCGCGACGGTGACGACCCGCGCCCCGTCGCGGGCCTGCAGATAGAACGATCGGGCACCGGGAAGGCCTACGGTGCCCACGACGAACCGCTGCGGCGGGTCGAAGACGTGTATCCGGCGCGGCATGCCCGATCAGCCCGTTCCACCACCGGCGCTGGGACGGAAACCGCCGGCACCGCCACCGATCACCTCGTCCACGTCGAGCCCACTGGACCCCGGCGACCCCAGCGACCCCGGGGACTTCGAAGACCCCGGCGACCCCGGCGACTCCAAAGACTTCCGGGACCCGGGAGACGACGCCGCGGCGCCGACGGCCCCAGCGGAGCCCTCGGCCCGGGGTGGCGGGAGGAGCTCGACGACGTCCCCGCCGGTGTCGTTGATGCGCCGGACGAAGGGGCGGCGCTCGTTGTAGCGGATCACGGTCAGGGAACAGGGATCGACGGTGATCCGGTGGTACATGTCCAGATGCATGCCCAAGGCGTCGGCGACCACCGTGCGGATCACATCGCCGTGCGAGCACAGCAGCCAGGTGGCGTCTGGGCCCAGCCGCTCGTTCCACTCCCGCACGGCGCTCACCCCACGGGCCTGCGTGTCTCGTAGTGCCTCACCCTCGGGACCGGGGAAGACGACCGCGCTGGGATGGCTCTGCACCACCGCCCAGAGCGGATCCTTCGCCAGGGTCGCCAGTTCCTGCCCGGTCCAGTCACCGTACCGGCACTCACCGAGCCGCTCGTCGATCTCGACCTGCTGCGTGCCGTCCAGGCTGGCCTCGCTGACCGGACGGCGTCCAGCGATCATCGCTGCCGTCTGGCGGCAGCGGTCGAGCGGGCTGCTGACGATCGCCGCCAGCGGGATGTCGGCGAGGCGTCGCGCCAGGTCCGACGCCTGGCGGCGGCCACGGTCGTCCAACCCCACGCCGGGCGTCCAACCAAGCAGGATCTTGCCGGTCACGGCGGTCAGGCCGTGGCGGACCAGCAGGACTGTGGTCAACCGGTCCGTCCCTTCTGTTGCTGACGCTCACTGTTGCTGACGCTCACTGTCTCCGCCGGGCCGGACGCGCGGGTGGCCCCGGACGCGCGGGTGAACCCGGACGCGCGGGTGAACCCGGACGCGCGGGTGAACCCGGACGCACGGGTGAACCCGGATGCGCATCGGTCGGAACGCGCGACATCGCCTTCATACAGCCATGCCGCCATACAGCCGTCCCCGATACCACGCTACCCAGCGGGCTACAACAGCGGCGGAACGGTTCGTCGTTACGCTTCCCGGCATGCCGGACGAGTACACGACCGCTTCCGCCTCGGAGCCTGACGCGGTCGGCCCGCAGGCACGAGCGGACCCGCAGCCAGCGGACCCCGAGGAGGTCTTCGCCGCGTTCTGCGGGGCGGGGCTGTGGCCGGGGCTGGGCCGCACGACGGCCGGCCGGCTGCCCGCGGCCGGGATCACCCGGCCCGACCACGTCGACGTCGGCCGGTTGGGCACCGTCGAGGGGGTCACCGGACCGCGGGCCCGGCGGCTCACCGACAGCTTCCGCGCCGTGGCGGGCACGTACGCGGTCGTCGAACTGCTCGTCGCCGCGGATCTTCCGGCCCGGCTCGCGCGCGGGGTGACCGACCTGCTGGGACCCGCGCCCGCCGACCTCCTACGGGCTGATCCGTGGATGCTGCTGACCGCCGCCGACACCGAGATCGCCCAGGCCGACCGGTTCGCCCGCCGCCGCGGTCTGCAGCGCGACGATCCGCGCCGGGGCCCGGCGGTACTCACCCATCTGCTCGGCCGGGCCGCCTCCCGGGCGGGGGACACCGCGGGCCCCATGCAGGCGGTGCTGCGTGCCGCCGCGCGCGAGGGGGTGGCCGATCCGACCGCGGCGCTGACCGCGGCGCTCGACGACGGGCGGATCATCGCCGTCGGCGACCGGATCGCGCTGGAGCGGCATGCGATGGCCGAGCAGTCCGTCGCGGACGGCATCGAACGGCTGATGGCGACCGCCGAGCCGCTGCGCGCAGGCGCCCCCAGAGCCCGCCGCCGACCCGATGACGGGTCCGGGTACGACGGGTCCGGGTACGACGGCGACGACGATCCGGCCGGCCGGGCCGTGTCCGCACGGGCCGCCACCGCCCCGCCTCCGACGGCGCTGGCGTTCGACGACGACAAGGACTTCGACGACGACAAGAACGACAAGAACGACGACAAGGGCGAGGGGGGGAACGGGAGCCACGTCGGCGCCGATGGCGCCGAGGGGGACACGAACCGGGACGCCGCCGCGGCGGGCCGCCGCGGACCGGCCAACGACGGCAGACCAGCAAACAACGGCAGACCAGCAAACGACGAGGTGGTGACCGGGCTGGACGAGATCCAGCTCGCGGCGGCGCGCGCCGCGCTGGAGTCCGGCGTCAGCGTGCTCACCGGTGGGCCGGGAACGGGCAAGAGCCGCACGGTCGCGGCCGTCGTACGACTGGCCTGGGCGGCCAAGGCGGTCGTCGCACTGGCCGCGCCGACCGGACGGGCTGCCAAACGCCTCGAGGAGCTGTGCGGGGCGCCGGCGAGCACCCTGCACCGGCTGTTGCAGGCTCAAGGGCGCGGCAGCGGGTTCGCGCGCGGCGAGCACAACCCGATCGACGCCGACCTCGTCGTCGTCGACGAGGCGTCGATGCTCGACGCGGAGCTCGCCGCCGCGCTGCTCGACGCCTGCGCGGACGGTACGCACCTGATGTTCGTCGGGGACCCGGCCCAGCTACCGAGCATCGGACCGGGGCAGATCCTCGCCGACCTGCTCGAGTCCGGTGAGGTCCCGGTGACCGAGCTGCGGCGGTTGTACCGGCAGGCCGACGGCGGCGCCATCGCGACGATGGCCGCCGCGGTGCGCGGCGGGGAGCTGCCACCGCCACCACCGGGGCCTGGCCGGGAGGTCGTGGTGGTGCCGTCCGGCAGCTCCGGCGAGGCGGCGCATCGCACCGTCCAGCTCGTCACCAACTCCATCCCCCGCGCGCTCGGCATTCCCGTCGCGGACATCCAGGTCGTGACCCCGGTGCACGCCGGTCCGGCGGGCACCACGGCGCTCAACACCGCGTTGAAGGGCACGCTGAACCCGGGCGGCGGCGCCGTCTCCGGGTTCGACATCGGGGACCGTGTGGTGGCCACGGCGAACCATCTCGACGTCGGATTCGCCAACGGCGAGATCGGCACCGTCGTCGCGCTGGGCGAACGCGGTGCGCTGCGGGTCGCGTTCCCCGGCGGCGTCGTCGAGGTGCCCGCTGGTGTGCTCGGTGATCTGCGGCACGGCTGGGCGGTGACAGTGCACCGCGCGCAGGGCAGCGAGTGGCCCGCCGTCGTCGCCGTGTTCCCGCCGGAGGCCGGCCGGATGCTCACCCGTCCGCTGATCTACACGGCGCTGACCCGGGCGCAGGCCCACCTGTCGATTGTGGCCGTGAACGGCCCGGCCATCCGCAACGCCGTGCGGAGCTCGGGCGGACGGCGCCGTATGACGCTGCTCCCGGCTCTGCTCGCCGGGCAGACCGCCGGCGGCTTCGACGATCCCGACGACGATCCCGACGGGGGGCCGGACGACAGGCCCGACGGCGGGTCCGGCGCGCGGCGGGCGGGCGGCGCGACGGCTGGGGAGGCAGCCCGCGTACGGGACGGCGACGAACGGATGACAGTCTGAAACGTCGGGGCGTACATCCCCGCCAGCAGGCGACTGCGGCCACCCGGCGGAAGGCGGTTCTCTGACGGGAGGCAAGATCGTGGCAGACGAGGGGGCATGGTGAACGTAGACGCAGCCGGGAGTCCAACCGCCGGCCAGGACGCCGGATCCGGGCCGGCGGTGCTCTCGGGTCCCCGCCGCCCCCAGGCGCCGGTGGACGTGACCGCGACCGTGACCGCGGTCGTGGCCGCAGCCGCGAACAGTGCCACAGCCGCGAACAGTGCCACAGCCGGTGTCACGACCGGGACGGTCATCACGCCCGGGACCGCGTGCACGACCACCGCCGTGGCGCGGATCGCGGCGGCCAGCCCGCAGCTGCTGGTAGTCGCCGTCATACTCGCCGTCGCCGCCGGCGCGCTGATGCGGTTCGCCACCCCCAGCCATCTGTGGCTCGACGAGTCGTTGACGGTCGCCATCGCCTCGCGCCCCGTCCCCCAGCTGCTCGACGCACTGCGGCACGACGGCTCACCGCCGCTGTACTATCTGCTGCTGCACGCCTGGATCGCGGTGTTCGGCGACGGGGACGTCGCCGTGCGGGCGTTGTCCGGGGTGCTGTCGCTGGCGACGCTGCCGGTGGCGTGGCTGGCCGGGCGGCGGGTGGGCCGGACGGCATCCCAGGCCGGGAACGGTGGCCGTGACGCCGACGCCTGGGTGAGCCTGGCGACTCTGCTGATGTTCGCCTGCTCTCCCTACGCGATCCGCTACGGCAGC
>NZ_CDWWEW010000155.1:2525-11489 GCF_977966315.1 Frankia sp. CeRuru1 | reverse complement strand
GGCTATGTCCGGCGGCGACCACGGCAAGTGCGCAGGCTTGGATGCCCATGCCCGCGATGATGAGTCGTTTACGGCCGATGCGGTCCGACAGCGCGCCGGTGGCGAGTTGCCCGACTCCCCAGACGGCGGGGTAGATGGCGGCGAGGATGCCGATGCGGGTCAGTGACAGCCCGGCGGTGGTGAACAGGATGGGGAACAGGCCCCAGGCGAGGCCGTCGTTGAGGTTGTTGACCATTCCGGCCTGGCTGACCGCGGACAGCGCAGGTTCGGTGAAGCTGGTCTGGGTGAAGATCCGCCGGGGGGTGAGCCCGCCGTGGAGGTGGTCGTGCATCCCGTCCGGGCGGGCACGGTGGCCGGCGGCTTCAGCGCGGGCGTGCCCCCGGGTCTCGCGGACGGCGAGGGTGGACAGGCCCAGGCCGAGGGCAGCGTAGACGATCCCGACCAGGAACGGGGCGGGGCGCAGCCCGTGGTGGGCTGCCAGGTAGCCGGTGGCCAGGGCGGTAACCGCGACGGCGAGGTAACCGGCGGCCTCGTTGAATCCCATCGCCAGCCCGCGCCGCGCCGGCCCGACCAGATCGATCTTCATGATGACGGTCGTGGACCAGGTCAGCCCCTGGCTTACCCCGAGCAGCTCCGCGGCAGCATGCCGCCACCCCGGTTATACAGTAATCCAGAGATTGCTGGAATATAGTCCGTGGGAGTCCGCTGTGGGTGATCGGGACCGCAAAGCCGCGCTCTACGAGCAGTTCGCCCGGGTGGGTAAGGCACTGGCCAGCGGCAAGCGGCTGGAGCTACTCGACCTGCTCGCCCAGGGCGAACGCAGCGTCGACGCCCTCGCCCGCGCCGCCGGCCTCGGCCTGACCACCGCTTCAGCGCACCTTCAGACGCTGCGCCAAGCGGGCCTGGTCACCACCCGCCGTGACGGCACCCGCATCCACTACTCACTGGCCGGCGACGACGTCGCCGCCCTCTACACCCACCTGCGCTCGGTCGCCCACGCCCACCTCGCCGACGTGGACGCGGCCCGCATCGCCTACCTCGGCGTGACGGGCGCGGCCGACGGCGGCGAACCGGTACAGGAGGTCACCCGCGACGACCTGCTCGAACAGGTACGCACAGGCCGGACCGTCGTCCTCGACGTCCGCCCGACCGAGGAGTACATCCAGGGCCACATTCCCGGCGCGCTGGGCATCCCGCTGGAGGAGCTGACCGACCGGCTCGACGAGATCCCCGCCGACGCGACGATCGTGGCCTACTGCCGTGGCGCGTACTGCGTGCTAGCCCACGACGCCGTCCGCCTCCTGCACGCCCAGAGACGCACCGCGGCACGCTTGGCCGACGGCATGCTGGAATGGCGCCTCGCCGGCCTCCCCGTCCAAACGGCCGCAGCATAGAACCCGGCGACGTCGGATCATCCAGCACCTGCGCTCCAGCGCGACTCGCCGCACTCTGAAAGCGGGAGGGAGCGCGGCGTGGGGACCGATTCGGGCCGTCCCGTCCGCTCGCTCCGGGAGGTGACAGTGATGATGTACTGGCACGACGGCTATGGAATGAGCGGCTGGGGCTGGTTTGCGATGTCCCTGGGCATGCTGCTGTTCTGGGCTGTGCTCATCATCGGGGCGGTGCTGGTGGTACGGGCGCTGACCCACGCCGGCGATCGCGGCCGTCCCCCGATGTGGCCACCCGCCGCGCCTCCGGCCGCCGGTGGGCACGGCGGGCATGCGCACGGCCCGGCCGCCGACGCCGACCGCACCTGGCTGACGGCCGCGTTGGCGCTGATCACGGCGTACCTGGCCGGCGAGGACCGTCGCCGAGCGTTCCCCTGCGACGAGGGCGTCCAGGATCCGCCGGCCGCTGGCTCCGAACAGGTCCGACAGCACCGCCGAGACCTTCAGCAGGGCATCCTCGAGCACCTTTTCGACCCGGTTGCGGTGCCGGGAGGACTCGGTGACCAGCACTGCCCGTAGCCTGGTCAGCTGCCGCAGGTCCCGGACCGGCGCCGACGGCACGAACGACGGCCGCAGCATCCCCCGCTCGTTGAGCTTGCACAACCAGACCGCGTCGAGCTTGTCGGTCTTCGGCCGGCCCGGGACGTTCTTGACGTCCCGGGCGTTGACCAGCCACACCTGAAGGCCGGCGGCCTCCAGCAGGTAGAACCAGATCCGCCAGTAGTCCGAGGTGCTCCCCACGACGATCCGCTCGACCCCCTGACACCGCACTTCCGGGCAGTCTGCGGTGCAGGTTGTGGGCGACCTGGGTTTTCCCGACGGCGTTCGGACCATTGATCCAGATGAGGGTCGGCACCGGCCGAAGATATAGTCAGGTTCAGCCAGACCAGCATCGCCCACCACACACCACGACCGATGCCCGCGGTTGACGAACGGCCCCGGGGTCCGACCAGCCTGTGTGGCCCTCATCCGGTGGCGGTCTCCACGCACCGCCGCACGAACAGGCCGCCGATCCCCAAGACGTCGTCGAGCAGTCGCCGCACACGCTCGGTCTCGTCGGCGGTGCAGTCGATCAGGACCTTGACCTCCACGTCACGGCGCCGACGGCGCTGCCACGGAAGACGTCCATACCGCCGCCGTCCGCGGCCACGGTCGTGAACGGCGGCGCCTGGCCGGGGCCACGACATGGCGGACGGCGTCTGGACGTGACCGTCCCCCCTTCGTCCCCGTCCAGGCCGTCGGCGAACAGGTTGCCCTGTACGTTCTTGGTGATGACCCAGCGGCTGCCGGTGGCGACCGCGGATGTCATCCGAAGTCGCCGCTGCCCAGCACCTCGGCGAGGCGGAGGCGGTTCGCATGGCCGCAACGTGGCCGTCCAGGCGGGGCTCGAACCAGCTGTTGAGGTCCTGACCAGCACCGTTCCACAGCGCTGGATCTCAAGCGCTAGATCGCAAACCGCATTCGCCCAGGCCAGAGGCATGATCAAAAAATGCGTGGACCATGTGTACCAGCATCCGAACCGATTGATCTTGGTTGCAGGCCCTGAGATCACCATCCGCCCAGTCGCCACGCGGGCCCTGACCTCGGACGATGCCCATTGATCGCGTCGATCGGAACGCCGCCTACCGAATCGAACAGATGTTCCGCATACCTGGCGGTTCCGGTGCGTCTGCTGATGTAGTTGTGGGGGTGGCGGTCGGGTTGGCATCCTTCAGCCGATAACGAGCCGTTCCCCGCCGAAGTCCGCGATGATCTCCAGGTGGCCACCGAGTGCTTTGACGTAGGCGGCGAGAGTGCGCAGCTCGCTGGCATCGACGTTGGCCCGCTCGATGGCGGAGACGCGTTCCTGCCGGACGTGCATGCGGTCGGCGACCTCCGCCTGGGTTAGGCCCAGACGCCGGCGCATCTCGGCGAGCCGAGATGCGCGGTTCTCCGCCACGAGCCGCCCCGCCCCCGCCTCGACCTCACGGCGGTCGTGTTCGTCGGGGAAGAACTCGGCGAGGAACCCGTCCCTGTCGTACCCGTGGACGGTGCTCATACGTCACGCTCCTTGAGATAGAGGGCGTAGCGGGCTTCGGCCAGTGGGATCGCCCTTTCGTACCAGGCTGACCACTGGCCGGCCTTGTCTCCGGCAACGAGTAGCACCGCGCGGCGCGTGGGATCGAAGACGAACAGGATGCGGACCTCGCTGGCTCCGCTTGAAGCGGGCCTGAGCTCCTTGAGGTTGTGGAGTCGTGAGCCCTTGATCCGGTCAACGAGCGGCCGTCCCAGGCTGGGGCCTTCGTCGAGAAGAGCGGTCACAGCCTGACCGACGAGGATCGCGGTGCTTCGGTCTGTTCGACGTAGGTCATGCAGCCACGCCCGGACCTCGCTGACGATCTCCAAGCGATAGGTCACGGCATGTCCCCTTCGGGGCCTAGGGTCCAGTACCTAAGTGTACTGCTACCACGCCACCGTGCGAGCCAGTCACGTCACTCCAGCCGACGGCTGGCCGAGACTGTATCGACCCGCGGCGACCTCGCACGACTACACCAACGCCGGGCGGCCCCGGACCCCGAAGATACCCGGCACCGACAGTCACCGCCGGAGTAGTCCATCCGGGAGCCCCGGCATTGCGCGAACCGGCAACCCTCTGGCCGTTCTCCAGCACCCCGGCACCGGCCACCGGATCGGCACTATCGGCGGGGTCGGTGACCACGGCCCCGACCGCCCGCGCGATCCCGACGAACGCGCCATGCGCCGTGTGCCACGAGACACGGCCACCGCCACGACCCGCAATCTCGTCGAGGGAAATGCCGCCGCCGGCTGCCTGCGAGTCCCACCACAGGCCGAACCTGAAGGTCGGCGCCGCGCAGCGTGGCGTCCTCCAGTGACCGTGGTGGGCGGTATTTCACGCCGCTCGTCAGGACACACCAGGATTCACATGGGTGCGGCCTTCGCGCTGTAGTGACAGACGATCAGCAGGTCGTGCAGCTGGTCGAGCGCCCCGGCCACGTCGGCCGCCGCCATGGTCAGCCGCCACTGGGCCTGTTCCGCCGCCGCGCTGACCGGCACCGGCCCGACCACGCCCTGCTTGTGCACCAGGGGTGGCAGTGGCGACCCGTCGTCGAGCGCCACGTCCTCCTCCGCCGGCTTTGGCGTGCTCAGGCTTGGCAACGTCGTTGGCGTCCCGCCTGCCGTGGGCACCCCGAACACGTCCAGTGCCCACACGGCGGAACCAGCCACTCCACGCCATCACCGAATACTTACGGTCCATGTCGTAGAGGAGTAAGCATTCACCTGGTTTAGGGATCTTGCTGTAGGTGGCGGTTCGTGGGCGTGGCTGTGGGCCGTGCAGGCGGGGCCGGTGCGGATCTGTTGGCGTGGGTGAGCCAGTCCGCTCCGGTGCGTGCGATGGAACAGGGGCGCATGTTCGGCATTGATGACCTGGATCCGTCGGACCGATCGGTGCTGGCTCAGATGAAGTCGGTGGTGGACACGACGGCGCGGGATCCGGAGCGTTTTCTCGCGCAGATGCATGAGATTCATCTGCGTAACGCCGCGGCGTGGGCGAACGCGGCGGTGGGGGCGGATCTGGCTGCTCAGATCGATCCCGACTTCCGCTTCGGCGCCGACCTGGTTCCGGCCGCCGGCGCCGGGCTGGGTGTGGCTGCCGGTGCGCGGAGCGCGGCGGGCTGACCTCCGGGGCGGCTCCCCGGCCAACGGGGAGCCGCCCGGCCTGCAATCAGGACCTGGCTGGCAACCGCTTGCCGCCAGGCTGCTTTTAGGTGTGCGTCCCGGTCGCAGCGCGGGATCAGGCGCGGCTGAGAACGATGACGTTGTCCGCGACGGTTGCAGTCGTATGCCCATCCGGGCCGGCGGCGGTGCGGTGGCTCCGTTCGCAGCGCGCGGTGAGCCACTCGGCCGGGTCGAGGCCGAGGTCGTCGAGGGTCTCGCGGGGAGTGGGGAAGTCCGCGGGATCGAGCTGCTTCCAGGACCACGGTGCTGACGAAGCATGGTCGATGAGGGCGAGGTAGCCGCCCGGCGCGACCTGGGTGGCCGCCTGGCGCAGGACCTCGCGGCGGTCGATCTCGACCGGGCTGTGGAAGTAGCAGGCGTAGACCAGATCGAACGGCCCGGTTGGCCGGGTGCGGGTCAGGTCGTGTCGCTGCGCGTCGATCCGCTCCGCCAGGCCCTGGGCCGCGGCGGCCGCGGCGACTCGGCTCACTGCTGTGGCCGAGACGTCCGTGGCGGTGAGCCTCCAGCCCAGTGTCGCCAGCCACATGGCGTCGCCCCCGTGACCGCAGCCCAGATCCCAGGCACTCCCCGGCCTGAGCCCGAGGGTCTCCATGACGGAGACCAGTGCGACGTTCGGGCGTCGTGCTGGTCCCGGATCCTCGCCTCTCTGGTAAAGAGGCTGCCAGAACCGCTCACTCGGCGAGGCGTCGTCCATGGCCGCATGCTGGTCCTCGCCGTCGGGCGAGGACAGCGAGGCCGGGCTCATCGTGGCCGGATCGCGTAGGGGAGCAGGGCCATCTCGCGCGCGTTCTTGATCGCGCGAACGACCTCCCGATGCTGCTTGGGCGTCAGTCCGGTGATCCGGCGGTCTCGGATCTTCCCGCGGTCGGAGATGAACATGCGCAGCAGAGCGGTGTCCTTGTAGTCGACATAGGTGATGCCGCGCTCGATCAGGATGTTGGGCTTCTTGCGGGGGGTCTTCCCCGGGCGCCGTGGTCGGTTCGTCATTCTCGTGCCTCGTCAGGGTGGTAGCAGCTGGCGTGTTACCAGCTGGCCTTGCGGATACCGGGGAGCTCACCGGCATGCGCCATCTGCCGGAACCGGATCCTGGACAGGCCGAAGTCCCGCAGGTGGCCGCGTGGCCTGCCGTCGACCTGGTCGCGGTTGCGCAGCCGGGTCGCGCTGGCGTCGCGCGGCTGGCGGCGCAGCTCCGCGACGGCGGCGTCCCGCTCGGCCTGCGGTGTCGAGGGCCTGCGGATGATCTCTTTGAGCTCGGCGCGCCGTTCGGCGTGACGGGCGACGATCACCCGCCGCCTGTTGTCGGCGGCGATCTTGCTTGCCTTGGCCACTGTGATCCTCTGCTGGTCGGGTAGGGAGTCGAGGGCTGGTGCCGCTACCGCTCCTCGCGGAACAGCACGTGGCGCCGGATCCGGGGGTCGTACTTCATGAGCTGGAGCCGGTCCGGGTCGTTGCGGCGGTTCTTGGTCGTGATGTAGGTGAACCCGGTCCCCGCGGTGGACCGGAGCTTGATCTTCTGGCGGGCCTCGTTACGGGCCATCAGACCTTCACCCCCTGGGCACGCAGCCGGCGCACGATCGCCTCAATCCCAACCTTGTCGACCGTCTTGATGACCTTGGCGGACAGGGTCAGGGTCACCCGTCGGTTCTCGCTGGGCAGCCAGTAGGTCTTCTTCTGGATGTTGGGGTTCCAGCGGCGCCGGGTGCGGACATGCGAGTGGCTCACCCGCATGCCGAACCCTGGCTTGCGCCCCGTCACCTGGCAGTGCGCCGACATATGCGTTCTCCTGGTCTGCGGAGGGTCGGGGGCTGGTAGGGCCGGCGCTCGAACGGGCCTGTCGCGCGCAGCAGGACCGTCAACTCGCTCCGGCTGATCTGGTGCTGCCCGACAGGTCTCCTGCGCTCCTTCATCGACCCGCCCGCTGCTGGTAGTGGAGTGGTGTGGTGTGGTGGCTTGTAATGAAAACGGTTTTCATCTTGCCTAAGAGCTTGCCGCGATGTCCAGCGGCGACCGGGGGTCATCCCGTGTGTCGGCCCGGAGGTGGGGTCGGTTCGAGCGGGTGTGGGCCGGCGGCGGCGACTTCGGGTGGCGGCATCGCGAGCCTGCCCGGGGGTATGGGGTGCCGGCCCGTCCGTGGGCGCTATCGTAATGAAAATCGTTGCCAACATTGATGGAGGCGTGGTGCGGCACACGGACGAAGGGCCGGACCGCTCCGATCGGACGAGCGCGGACGCTTCCGGCGGCATCGCTCTCGGCACTGTCGCCGAGACCCTGCTCATTCCGCTGTACGGCCGGGCGGAGCTCACGCGGCGCGGTGAGCGCCTGGTGGCCGACCCGAGGGCGGTCGAGCTCGTGGCGGCGATCGACTACGACTTCGCCCGGTTCGAGGGGCTGCCCAGCCTGGTCGGCGCCGCTTGGCGGACCGCGGTGTTCGACCACTGGGTCGAGGCGTGGCTCGATCGCCACCCCGCTGGGACGGTGGTGGAGGTCGGAGTTGGACTCAACACTCGCTACGAGCGGGTCGCGGCCGGTCGGGGCCGCTGGATCGAGCTGGACCTGCCGGACGCGATGGCGTTGCGCCGGCGATACTTCGCCGACGATGAGCACCGCCGGTCCGTCGCCGCCTCCGTGCTCGACGGCGACTGGCTTGACCTCGCCGTGGCGACCGGGCCGGGGCCCTGGCTGTTCGTCGCCGAGGCGGTGCTGGTGTTCCTCGGCGCCGACGAGGTGCACGGTGTCCTCGACCGGATCGCCCGCCGGTTGCCCGGCAGCACCGTCCTCTTCGACAGCTGGGGCGCCTGGATGCGGGAGCACCAGGAGGAGCACGACGCGATGAGCAAGGTCTCCGCCCGGGTGCGGTGGTTCTGCGACGAGCCCGCGGACCTCGCCGGCCCGGTGCCCGGCCTTGAGCTGGTGGAGTCGGTGATCCTGACCGAGGCTCCGCGGGTCGTCCTCGAACGGCTGCCGGCGGACGTGGCCGCGACGCTGCCCGCGATGAGCGCGGATCCGCAGGTCCGCTCCTAAGCGGGCGGCACCACGCTGGGAGCTGCCGTCTCCGTCCGCCAGGTGGTGGCGACCGGGCGGCTCTCGGCGCGGCGCTGGTGGCGCCGGCCGGACGCGGCCGACCAGACGGCGGTCGACGCGGCCCTGGCCCGGCTGGACCTGGGCCCCCTCGCGGACCGGCCGGTGGGAGAGCTGTCCGGCGGGCAGGCGCAGCGGGTCCTGCTGGCCCGCGCCCTGGCGCAGGAACCGGATGTCCTCCTGCTGGATGAGCCCTGTGAAGGACTGGACAGCGCGAGCGAGCAGGCCCTCCTGGCCGCGCTCGGTGAGCTGGCGGCGGCGGGGATCGCCGTCTGCTGTGCGCTACACCAGCTGCGCCTGGCGCGCGAGGTGTTCGACCGCGCGGTGATCATCGACCGAACAGTGCTCGCCGACGGGCCGGCCCGCGAGGTGCTGCCCGCCGACCGGAGCCCGGCCGCCGATGCGGGCCTGGTGGGCGGTGCGGGTCCGGTGGCCGGTGCGGGCCCACTCGACGGCGAGGATCTGCTCGCCATCCCGGGATGGCTGTCGTGAGCGGGGCGTTCACCTTTGGCTGGCTGATCGAGCCGTTCGACTACCCGTTCATGCGCCGTGCCCTGGTCGCCACCCTCGCGGTCGGGGTCGCGGCGCCGGTCGCGGGGGTCTGGGCCACCCAGCGAAGGCTCGTGTACCTGACCGACGCGATGAGCCATGCCATCCTCGCCGGAGTCGCCGGCGCCGCGCTGCTCGGCACCTCCCTGCT
>NZ_CDWWEW010000155.1:0-2143 GCF_977966315.1 Frankia sp. CeRuru1 | reverse complement strand
CCCCGGACATGCTCGCACCCTCGGCGTGCGGATCGGGCTGGTCGACACCGCGCTCATCGTCGGGCTCGGCCTCGTCGTCGTCCTCGGCCTGACCACCGTGGGCGTTCTCATGGCGTTGACGCTGTGCATCGCCCCGGCCGTCGCCGCCCGGCTGCTGTCCAGCCGCCTGCGCCGGGTGCTGTTCCTCGCCGCCGGCCTCGGCGCCGTCGCGGGCCTGGCCGGGCTGCTGGCCAGCTACCACTTCGCCCTGCCCGCCGGCCCCGCGGTCGGTCTGTCCGCCGTCCTCGAGGTGGCGGTCGCTGCCACGGTCCGAGCGGTTCGAGCGATTCGAATGACCCGCACCGGACGCACTCGACGCACCGGACGCACCGCCTCGGCGACCTGACCGGTCCGTGACGGGTGGCGATGGCGCGTCCGCGAACCCCTCCACGTTTTCGCAATGGCAATCATTTTCTATAAGGTGGTGAGTGTGTTGACAGAGGTCGTGCTGGTCGCCGGTCTGGGTGACCACGACGTGGGGGAGGAGATCTGGCGCGCCTGGCCGGGCTCGGTGCTGGTGCGCTACGACCTGCGCGATCTCGTCCAGGGTGTGGTGCGTCGCTGGGTCGACGGCGAGCTGACCGTGCTGGAACTGGCCCACGGCTGCGTGTCCTGCACACTCGGCCAGGATCTGGTGCCGCTGCTGGAGCGCCTGGGCGGCCGGGTCGTCGTCCATCTGGATCCCCGGCTGGAGCCCGGGGCCGTCTGCTTCGCCCTGTGCGAGACCACCGTGCGGGTCGAGGCCGTGGTCACCGTGGTCGACCGGGCCACCTGGCTGGCCGACGCGACCGGAAACGACATCCTCGCCGAGCGCGGCCTGAGCGCCGCGCAGGACGACGACCGGACCGTGGCCCAGATCGCCGTCGGGCCGGTCGAGTTCGCCGACTGCCTGGTGCTGACCGGCACGGCCGCCGATGCCCCGGTTCTCGACGCCGTGCTCGACCGCCTCAACGCCTGCGCCGCGCGTTACGAACGGGACGGGCTGGACGCGGCCGCCCTGCTGGCGGCCATCCCACCCGACGCGCGGCGCGGCCGCTTCGATGACGGCTTCGGCTCCCTGCTGAACGGAAAGCCGCCACGAGAACCGTCCAACGGCGTGGCGGTCGTCCATTTCTCCGCGTGTCGCCCGTTCCACCCGATGCGGCTGAACACCGCCCTGGACGTGCTGCTCGACGGAGTCGTCCGCACCCGTGGCCGGCTGTGGCTCGTCAGCCAGCCGGACCGGGCGCTGTGGCTGGAGTCGGCGGGCGGCGGGCTGACCATCGGCAGCCTCGGGACCTGGCTCGCCGCCACGGACGGCTGGTCGGATGCCCCGGCGGCCAGCGGCGTGGCGGTCGCGGCCAACGTTGCCGACGCTGCCAACGCCGCCAACCGGGAACGTCGCCCCGGCGAACGCGCGCAGGAGGTCGTCGTGATCACCCTGACCGCGTCACCCGAGGCGATCACCATGGCCCTGGAGGAGGCGCTGGCGACGGACGAGGAGCTCGCGCTGGCCGACGAGCTGGAGTTCGTCGACCCGTTCACCGAGGGGCCTGACGAAACAGACGAGCTCGACGAGATGGAGGAACTGTGAAAAAGGATATTCACCCCGACTACCACCCGGTGGTCTTTCAGGACCGGCCGACCGGAAAGTCGTTCCTGACCCGGTCCACCGTCACGTCGGACCGCACGATCGACTGGGAGGACGGCAATGTCTATCCGCTCATCGTGGTCGACATCACGGCCGACTCCCACCCGTTCTGGACCGGTGACCAGCGAGTGATCGACACCGCGGGCCGCGTCGAGAAGTTCAACCGCCGTTACGGAAAGAGGAGCAGCTGACATGGCCGTACCCAAGCGCCGGACATCCCGCAGCAACACCCGGCACCGCCGTGCCCAGTGGAAGGCCGTGGCGCCCGACCTGGTGCCGGTGACCACCCCCGACGGTCGCACGCTCCGGGTGCCCCGCCGCCTCGTCGCCGCTTACAAGCGCGGCCTGCTGTAACCGCCGGGGAGATCTGACGTGAGCCGCCCGACCGCTGATCCGCGTGTCCCCGTCACGGTGGTGTCCGGCTTCCTCGGCGCGGGCAAGACCACGCTGCTCAACCACGTGCTCGCCAACCGT
>NZ_CDWWEW010000154.1:0-11179 GCF_977966315.1 Frankia sp. CeRuru1 | reverse complement strand
CCCCAGGGCACGGTTCTTGATCCCTTCTCCGGCGCCGGAACGACCGGCCGGGCCGCCCGCCAGCTGGGCCGCGCATATGTCGGGATCGACCGCAATCCAACGTTTCATGACCTCGCCAAGGCCGCGCTGGCGCAGGAGCAGGCGGCCGGGAGTCCGGACGGGCTCGCCGCATGAGCCGCGCGACGACGCGCCCACAAGCGCAGTCCGAGGCACTGGCGGTCAACGCCGTCGTGATGGTGGCTGAACCTGGCCACCGGCGCCCCTGGAGCGGTATAGAACCACCTGCGGTAGTGCCTCGCCACGGCCGGTATCGCGAGTCGATGTGTGGTCTCCCTGGCCGGCGTTACAATTCGCCGCCGACGAGCCCGGACTACCCGAGTTCCCTTCGGGAACGTTTCCCATCTCGTTTCAGCCGGCGTTACGCTCCAGGCCCCGGCGACCTCTTCGTCACAAGAAAGGTGATCGTCGTGAAGCGAACCACCCTCCGGCTTCCCTCGATACGTCCGACGGAGAGCCACACCCCCGGCATCCTGGTCTCGGTGACGATCCAGACACCGACCGGCACGACGGGCCAACGCCCTGACCGGACCCGCATAGCGGATGGCGTTCCGCGCGCGGCGTTCTACGGCCGCACGAATGCACGGGGAGTCAACGCCGCGCACATTGTGGCCCGACAGTACGAGCAGTGCGTCGCAGCCGCGGCCGATCGAGTCGCCATCACCAGTTTCTTCTACGACTTCCCGCAGCCGATCGATGAGATCACGGAACTGGCTGTCCGCGGCGCGCACGGCCCACGGCATCGCGACGGCGGATGGGACGACCTTGCCACCACGCTGACGGGAGCGGACGGTCCCTTCGACCTCATCCTGTGCGCGTCGCTTGACCGGATAGCGCGCAACCCGCGTGATCTCGACGCCCGATGCTCTCTCGCCCACGACAACCAGGTCGTCATCGTCAGCGCCGAGGAGCTACCCGATCTCCTCCGACCACGCTCGCCGCGCACCCGATCCTTCGACCGCGAAATCCTCTTCGCCGCACACGGCTACGAGCCTCAGAGCCCAAGCGGCACTGACGATCTGTCGAGGAGGGTCCGGAGAGGCAAAGCCGGACGCCGTCCAGCCGAAAGCACACCTGACGCGGCGACCCAATGAAGGCCGCGAAGGGTGGAAGCGGCCACGACCGTGACCTCGGCACCCCCGCGGATGCCCCTGAGATGGACTTCCAGGTCCGTACCGTCGACGGCGCCGCAGGCGAGCGTTTGGCCCGCGAACAAGCAAAGGTGATCAAGGATGTGGTGGAGTGGGTAGCCCAGCAGAGATCCGGGCATGGGCAGGATCGCGCCGCGTAAACGGCAATCATTCCGGTGGGACAGACGGGACGCAAACCCAGCCGTCATACATACGCGTGGCGTGGGCGGGACGCACCTCCACCTATGATCAGCAAGATCCTACGCTGTCGCTCCCCCGGCAACTGCGGACCTGCCAGCAAGTCCTCCCCGACAACGCTGTCGTTGTGGCGCACTTCTATGACATCGAGTCCGGCCGCAAGGACCTTTCTGAGCGTGGGCGAGGTCGTGCCCACGAGATGTTCGAGATCCCGATACCTCGCGACGGCGGCATCTCCGACCTCCTGGAGGAGGCTCGACGCCCGGACCGCAGGTTTGACGTTGTGATCTGCGAGTCCATCGACCGGATCTCCCGCCGTGCCTACGTCGCCACCGAGATCGAACACCACCTCGAACAGGCCGGGGTCCAGCTCCTGGCGGCCGACGAACCGATCCATCTTGGTCGGGACGGGCGCCGCCCGAAGATGGCGACCCAGGTGCTGACCCGCCGCGTCAAGCAGGGCGTCGCCGAGTGGTACGTCACCGAGATGCTGGAGAAGTCGTGGGACGGCACCGAGGTCCACACCGAACACGGCTATAACATCGGCAAACCTCCGTACGGCTACGCGGCGCATCGCATCCCACACCCGGTCCCAGCCAAACGGGCCAAGGGCCAGAAGAAGATGCGCCTAGAGAAACACCCGACGGAGGGACCCGTCGTGGAACTGATCTTCAGGTTGCGTGTCGTCAATCGCCTCGGGTATCAGACGATCGCGGACCAGCTCAACCGCGATCTTGTGAGCAACCCTCCTCCGACGCCTGTGGAGCCGGCGCGCGCCATCGGGCATTGGACCTATTCCAACGTCCGTGACGTTATCACTAACCCGAAGTACACCGGGCACATGGTGTGGAACCGGCGTGCGCGCAAAGGCAAGGGCAGGAACCGGATCAACCCAGTCGAGGACTGGGTTTGGTCGCCATCGCCGTCACACGAAGCTCTGGTCGACCTGGAGACCTATGTACAGGCACAACAGGTCGCGGAACGCCGCGAACGCTCCCGTACTGCGCCCGGCCCGAGCAGACATCCCGGTGCTACTCGGACGTATCCGTTACGCAGCTACCTCTTCTGCGCCCTGTGCGGGCGTCGAATGTGGGGAAAGCCTCAACGGGGCACGATCTACTATATTTGTGCGGCCAAGAAGAACTACCGCCCATCCGGCCACCCCACCGCAAGCATCTGGATACGGGAGGCCGATCTACTCGACGGTCTATCCTCCTTCCTGAGCGAGAAGGTGTTCGGGCAGTACCGGAGAGACCTCCTCGCTTACAACCTCAAAGACATCGACACGGGCCGGCGACGGGAACGGGAGAAGCGAGCTGGCGCTCTACACAGGGCCATCGCGGAGACCGAGACCAAGCGCAAGCGACTCGCCCTCAACCTCGCACATATCGACGACCCCGACCAAGACCTAATCCGAGACATCAACGAGGGGCGCGCCGCATTGCAAGCTGAAATAGACAAACATCGAGAAGAACTGACCGCAATAGACAACGAATCCGAACGCGAGTCCAACCCAACGCTGCTCGACCAGTTGCCCGTCAGCCCGGTCGACCTCGCGAGCCTTCCCGATGACCTGTCCCGGAGGCTGTTCGAGGTTCTCCGGCTTGAGATCCAATATGACCGGGCAACCCACCGGGCCGCCTGCCGCATCGTCCTGACCGGCGTGACGATCCAGGCAGCGGTCCGCGAGACGGGACGCATTGTACCGTTTGCCCGACAGAACGTAACCAAACCTGCCGTGTTGGCCGTTGAGGAGCCAGGGATGAGACCCTCCACCACCGCGACGACTGCACGGGTCTGCACGTTGCCCCGTTGGGGGCACACTCAGGGTAGTCAATCTGCTACGAAATGGACGGGCGCGATCTACAGCGGCCACAAGTTCGTTGTCACCGCCGCCGAGGGCCACCGCGATGCGCTGCGCGACTACCTATACAGGATGGGGGTGCGTACCGCCAAGGGCGTCTACGAGGTGCCGCTGCACCGCCAACCCGTCCTGGGCCTGCCTGCCCCGGCAGGTGGCCTGCCCCAGGCGGAGCGGTTCGCCGCGACGCACCTGTGCCTGCCGATGTGGAAGGGCCTGTCCGACGATGACGTCGACCGGGTCGTCGCCGCGGTCAACCGGTGGCGGCCCTAACCCCGCAGCCCATGCAGACACCGGGGACGCTGCCCGCGTCGACTGGCCCGTGTATCCACAGTGGACACCCGACGGTACGGGCCACAGTATCTGACCACCACCGACGCCGAGGCCATGGGCTGGAAGGAGTTCTGCGGCCGGCTGCCGCTGCTGCACGCCACCACGGTCGCCGGTCTGCAGCTGGTCGTGGTGGGCAAGTCGGTGACCTGGAGCGACCGCGACCTCAACGTCTACGCCGGAACTCCCGGCCGTTCGGTGCGCTCCTGGCTCGACCTCACCGGCGACGAGTTCGCTGCGGCGCTCGGCTGGCACCCGCAGGTCGCGGCGCGGGTAGCGGCCGAGTTGGACGCCGACGTGTACGTCACGCACGGGTTCAACCCCGACGACACCTCCCCGGACGCCCACTCGGTGGCCTCGAAGTTCCACACCCACCTGCACGTCCCGCAGTACCATCGCCGTCGCCGAGTCACGCCGGCCCGGCTGACCGCCTTCGACCGCCTGGCGCTCGTCGAGCCGTACGTCGCGGTGTTCGCCGACCGGGCTTCACGCCCTGCACCGACTGCTCGACGACCTGCACGCCGGCTACCGGCAGGTCGTGAACGCGCTCACCGACGGCACCGAGGAGACCGCAACCGGCTGCGCCCGCCTCCGGCGACCGGGTGGGCGTCGACTTTGTTCCCCAGGTGGTCAGCACCTCCGGCGCGGCGAAGGTGCTGCACCCGGCCGGGCCGACGCTGGTGGTCAAGGACACCGGCCCCGCGTCAGCGGCCGAGCTGGCGCGGATGGCCGACTTCCACGCCGTGGTCGTCACTGCGGCGGGTGCCATCCGGGCGGCACCGAGATGATCGCCAATGGCGGCAGGCCGCCGCCCGAGCGCCGGTTCCCAGCTGGGTGGTTCAGCCCCCGGCGGCCGGCCCCGCCCCGGCGCCAGCCAGGGCAGGCGTGTCGGCGAGGTAGCGGCGCAGCGAGGTCTTCGGGATGCTTGGTCTTCGCGGCGATTGTGCCGAGGCTTACCCCCCTGCGCCTTGCGCAGCCGGGCGTACTCGATCTTCTCCGGGGGTGGGCTAGGTGCGGCCCACCGACCGGCCGGCGGCCTCGGCCACGGCGCGGGAGTGCGCGGCGCGTTCGGCTGTGAAGGTGCGTTCCATCTCGGTAAAACAAGGCGAGGAACAGGAAGGCGATGTGGCCCATGCCCTCGTCGCCGGTGTTGATCGGTAGCGGGTCGGCGAGAATTCGTACGCCGATGTTTCGCTCGGCGAGGTCGTGCACGAGGTTGAGGATGGACCACGAGGCCGCCGACAGCATCGCCGAGGCGGCGTACCGCGACCCGGACTCGCCGACCGCGATCAGCGGCTTCGACGACCGAGCCCAGGCCGCGGCCCACCGCAGCGCCCCGGGGCGACTACGACGACGAGTATCCCCACGGGCTGACGTACCAACAATCCGCCGATTGTTCTACTTGTGAGATTCTGGCGCGTCAGGGGTCGCCCGTAGGATGCCGGGTCATGAGGATGCTCGTCACCGGCGGGGCCGGGTTCATCGGCGCGAACTTCGTCCACCACACCATCTGCAACTACCCGCAGTACGAGGTGTGCGTGCTGGATGCGCTGACCTATGCGGGCAACCGCGACAGCCTCGCCCCGATCGCCAACAAGGTCCGGTTCGTCCACGGCGACATCTGCGACGCCACCCTCGTCGACCGTCTCATGGCTGAGCACGACGTGGTGGTGCACTTCGCGGCCGAGTCGCACGTCGACAACTCGCTGCACGACCCGGAGCCGTTCATCCGCACCAACATCCTCGGCACCTACACGATCCTGGAAGCGGTGCGCCGCCACGACAAGCGGCTGCACCACATCTCCACCGACGAGGTCTTCGGCGACCTGGCCCTCGACGCGGTCGACAAGTTCACCGAGGAGACCCGCTACGACCCTTCCAGCCCCTACAGCGCGGCCAAGGCCAGCTCGGACATGCTGGTCCGCGCGTGGGCGCGCTCGTTCGGGGTGGCCGCCACCCTGAGTAACTGCGCCAACAACTACGGTCCGTACCAGCATGTGGAGAAGTTCGTCCCCCGCCAGATCACCAACGTGCTCGTCGCCGAGCGGCCCAAGCTGTACGGGGCGGGTGAGAACGTGCGGGAGTGGACCCACGTCGATGACCACAATGACGCCGTGCACCTGATCCTCACCAAGGGCGCCCCGGGGCAGACGTACCTGATCGGCTCCGGCGACGAGCGCAACAACACCGAGATCCTGGCGCTTATCCTGGAGCTGATGGGCCAGCCTGCGGACGCCTTCGACCACGTCTCCGACCGGCCGGGCCACGACCTACGCTACGCCAACGACTCCACGAAGATCCGCACCGAGCTGGGCTGGGAGCCCCGTTACGGCGATTTCCGCGCCGGGCTGGCCGCTACCATCGACTGGTACCGCACCAACGACTGGTGGTGGAAGCCGCAGAAGGACGTCACCGAAGCCAAGTACGCCGAGCTCGGCCGGTAGCCCCCAGAACCTTCCTCGACGTTCCCCTCCTCGTGTCCCGTGTCAAGATCTTGGCTCAGGAATCCTGACCTGAAGGTTGGGTTTTCTGGATCTTGGTGGGGGGATTTGAGAGCGGGATCGCTCCAGCCGGTCACCAGCGTGATCTTGGGGAGCTCCCCGGTGACCGGGTCGGCCAGGACGTCGGTGAGCGGGCGGCCAGCGAGGCGCTCGGCCTCGGCCAGGGCGAGCTGGACGGTGACGACGGCCTCGGCGCCGGTGCAGGTCGGGGCGATGTGCCAGCCGAACTCGACCTTCGAGAAGTAGTCACAGACCCCGGCGAGGGTGAGGCTATGTGGCCGTCGACGGCCATCATCGCGTGGATCTTGCGATGGCCCCAGGCCGGCCAGTCCGCGGCGTACTTCGCCGCCAGCGGTTCGATCTGGTCGACGACCGGGGTGGGCCACGGCCCCTTCCCGATCGGTCCACCCGTCCGCGCGGTGGCCTGCCAGCGGGCATACGTCCGGTGTATCCCGGGAGTACGCGGGCATCAGGTGACCTGCGTGTCGTCGTCAAGTCCGAAGTGCCGGTCGTAGTCGGACAGCGGCCTGTGCTCGACGTCGGTGTCGGTGAGCGCCAGTGCCCGACGTAGCTGGGCTGCGGCGGCGGCATGGGCGGGATCGGTGCCGGTCTGCCGCGACGCCCAGCAAGCGAGGCGGCACCGTTCACGTTCTTTCAGCCGCTTGGAGTTGAGAGGGGCCGGACGGCGCCCTTGAGCGCGTTTCGAGGTCGGATCGACCGCCCGCGACGACGCTGGACTCCGCCGCCATGACTCCTGCCGCCATGGCTTCCCCCGCCCTGACTCCCGGAGGTACCGTGCGGATCGAGGAATCGGGGATAGCGGGCGTTCATCGGGTCTACCCGAAACGCTGGGACGACGCCCGCGGCAGCTTCTACGAGGGATTCCGCGCGGACCTGCTTGGCCAGGCCCTGGGCCACCCGTTCGACGTTGCCCAGATCAACTACTCGGTGTCCCGGAAGAACACCCTGCGCGGCCTGCACGGGGTGCTGATTCCGCCGGGCCAGGCCAAGTACGTGACGTGCGTGCGGGGCGCGCTGGTCGACATCGCGGTCGACCTGCGGGTGGGTTCCCCGACGTTCGGCCGGCACGAACGCACCGTGCTGGCCGCCGGCACCGGCGAGGCGGTGCATATCGCCGAAGGGCTCGGCCACGGTTTTCTTGCCCTCGAGGACGACACCTGCATCTGCTACGTCGTCTCCACCACGTTCGTTCCGGGTACCCAGTTCGAGGTGAACCCGCTGGACCCGGAACTCGACCTGCCCTGGGGCACCCCTGCCGAGCCGATCCTGTCGGCCAAGGATGCCGCCGCGCCCCTTCTCCAACAGGCGCTCGCCGCCGGTCTGCTGCCGGCCTGGCCCGCCGTCGACGAACGGAGCCCGACGTGATCAACGTGTTCCAGCCCTCGGTGGGCGCGGCGGAGCTCGCCGCCGTGGCCGAGGTCTTCCAGAGCAACTGGCTGGGTGCCGGGCCGCGCACCGCTGCGTTCGAGAAGGAGTTCGCCGGGTATCTCGACGTGCCTGCCGAGCACCTGCTGTTCCTGAACTCCTGCACCTCGGGGCTGTTCGTCGTCGCGGACCTGCTCGACCTCGTGCCCGGCGACGAGGTGGTCCTGCCGAGCATCAGCTTCGTGGCCGCTGCCAACGCCATCGCGGCGCGCGGCGCCACCCCGGTGTTCTGCGACGTCGACCCGCGCACCGTCAACCCGCGGGTCTCCGACGTGGCGGCCTGCCTCACCGAGCGGACCCGAGCCGTGCTGCCGCTGCATTACGGCGGGCACCCCGGTGAGATCGAGCAGGTCGCGCGGTTGTGCCGGAAGCGCGGGATCGCCCTGGTGGAGGACGCGGCCTGCGCGGTCGCGTCCAGCGTCGACGGCCGCCGGGTGGGGACCTTCGGCGACTTCGCCGTGTGGAGCTTCGACGCAATGAAGATCATGAGCACCGGTGACGGCGGGATGCTCTACGTCCGCGACCCGCGGGTGCTGGAGCGCGCCCGCCGGCTGGCCTACCACGGGCTCGCGCAGTCCAGCGGCTTCGCCCGCGCGCGGGTCTCGCACCGCTGGTGGGAGCTGGACGTCCAGGACTTCGCCCGCCGCCTGATCGGCAACGACCTGACCGCGGCGATCGGGCGCGTCCAGCTCGGCCGGCTGCCGGAGTTCATCCGGCGCCGCGCGGAGCTCGTCGCCCGATACGACGAGCAGCTCGGCGACGTCGGCGAGCTGACCCTGCCGCCGGCCCCACCCGCCGGGCACCAGAGCTCACACTATTTCTACTGGGTGCAGTTGGACCCCGAGCTGCGTGACCAGGTCGCGGCCCTGCTGTACCAGGCCGACATCTACACGACGTTCCGCTACCCGCCGCTGCACAGGGTGCCCGCCTACGGCGCGGACCCCGACCTGGTCCTGCCGGGCACCGACGCCGCCGCCGACGGCACCCTGTGCCTGCCGCTGCACCAGGGCCTCACCGACGCCGACGTGGACACCGTCGTCGGCGAGCTGCGCGCCGCGTTGGACAAGATCCGCTGACGGCTGGGAAGACAGGCGAGTACTCATGCGACTTCTCTTCCTCGCACTGGTCGTCGACGAGCATCACGAGGTGGCGATCGGCATCGATCTGGCGAACCAGCTCCGCGAGCACGGTTTCGACTGCCACTTCCTGCTGGCGCCGTACAACACCGGCCAGGCCGCCCGAGCCGGGCACCCGTTCACGGTTGTCACGCCGGAGCACGGCGTCGACCTGCGGGACGTCGTACGCACCCTGATCCGCGGGCTGCGGCCCGACGCCCTCGTCCTGAGCGACTACATCGGCCACTGGCTGACGTGCACCTACACCTACGACACCGATCCGTGGTTCGTCGACGATCTCGACCTGCCCGTGCTGCCGATCGACCTGTACGAACTCGCGGCGGGCGGGCTGGGCCTGGAGATCCGGGGCAGGGCCACCGAGGTCAGTGACCGCATCCTGTCGATGCCGGCGCGGCTGCGCCCGGTCCCGGTGGCCCGGCCCGCTGGCGCGCAGGTCGCCCCGCACGCCTTCCCCTACCGGTGCACCCGGGTACGGCGGCGCGATCAGGCGACCCGGGCCCGGGTGCGCGAGGAGCTCGGCCTGGGCCCCGACGACCGGCTGCTGATGATCCCCGGCCTGCGGCCGCAGCACGCGATGCTGACCCGTGGCGACGAGATGACCGGCCGGCTCGCCGCCCGCGTCCCGGAGCTCGTCGTCGAGTACCTGCGCGAGCTGCCGGCGAGCACCCACATCCTGATGATGGGGCCGACCTTCGACGCCTACCGGGCGCTGCCGCCGAAGCGGACGCACCTGCGGCCCGAGCACACCGCCGGGGAACACGACGATGCGGTGAGCGCCGCGGACGCCGTCTGGTCATCCTACTTTCCGGCCGCCTCCCTGGAGGTGGCCGTCCTGGCGGACGTCCCGGGCCTGCTCACCACGAACAGCCTCGACGTCCCTGCCGACGACCCGGGAGCGCTGGCCCGCCTGCTCGGCCCGGTGTCCGGGACGGTCGAGACCTGGCTGCGCGGTTTTCCCGACGGCCTTCCCTCGTTCTCGCTGTGGCCGTGGCGGTGGAACGGGGTGATGCGCCCGCTCATGCGCGACAACCCGTTCCTCGCCGCCGGGCGCACGGCGGAACTGCTCGACCATTCCCGGGTGGTCCGCAGCCTGCATGACATGTTGTACGAGCCGGCCGCGCGGGCGGAACTCGACGCGGCGCGCGCCGAATACCACGCGGCGCGCGCCGAATACCACGCGGCGCTGCGCGAAATACCGCCCACCCGGGACGTGGTGCTGGCCGCCGCCCGGCGGGCGGGCGTAAACGTCTGAAGAGAGCGGCGCGGATCCCGCGACACGCGCCGCGACCTGGGATACTTGACCTCAACTCAACTTCACCTTTTAGCCTGGTGGTCGATCTTTCGAGAACGGAGGTTTCATGGCGATCGACCCACAGGTCTCGGCGGTGCTGGCCGAGATACGCGTCGTAGAATTCAGCACAATCACGAAAACGGGTGGGACAAATACCCGGCCGATGGCGGCGAGCTGGATCCCGCAGACCGGGCAGATAGTCATCACCACGCCGCTGGCCTACGCCGCGAAGGTGTCCAACGCCCGGCGGGACAGCCGGGTGGCGGTCCTCTGCTCCGACTTCACCGGCAGCGGCCTGCCGGACTCCGCCCCCGCCGTGCTGGTGCAGGGGACAGCGACCGTCCCGGACGGCGTCGCCACCCCGCAGGACATCCCCGACTACTGGCGGGTCCTGTTCCGCAAGACGCCGACGCTGGTCGAGGAGTTCGCCTCGAACGAGGCCCGGGCCACGATGGACTGGTACTACTGGCGGCTGCCCATCGTCATCACGCCGGACCGGGTCCACGCCGTGGAGCGCACGCCGGCCGGCGGGGCCCTGGAACCGCCCGCCCCCTGGTTCGGCCCCCTCCAGGAGCGGATCGACGACGCCCTGCGCCGCTACCCGACCGCCGTGCTGACCGCCCCGGACGCGGCCGGCCACCCCAGCTCCGCGCGCGTCGCGCTGGCCCGGCAGGAGGGGCAGGACGTGCTCGCGGTACGCCCGCTCCAGCCGTTCGCCGGCCGGCCGGGACCGGCTAGCCTGCTCTGGCACCGGCACAACGGCCAGTCGGGCGACATGAGCTCCCTGCACGTGGCCGGGACCGCGACGACCTCCGACGGCGGCTGGAGCTTCTCCCCCGAGCGGGTACCGGGCGAGCCGGACGCCACCGCCGACACGGGCGCGGGTGCGGCCGACGCGGGTGCGGCCGACGGCGGCTACGACGCCGGCGAGGAGGACTGGATCGCCGACGCGCGCCGCCGCTCCGAGCTCTACCTGGAGCGGCGCGGCCTGCCGCGGCCGAGGGTCGACTGGGACGCACTGGCCGCCTGCGCCCCGCGCTGACCCAGGTGGCGCGGGCCCGCGCCCGTGCCCGCGTGCCCGAACGCCGTGTCCCACCCGTGCGGGACACGGCGTTCGGATCCAGAACCAGCCTTCGGGTCCGAACCAGCCGGGGTCCCCAGCCAGCGTCCCCAGCCAGCGTCCTCAGCCAGATCCGCGGCCAGCATCGGGGCCGGCCAGGGCATCGACC
>NZ_CDWWEW010000153.1:0-11227 GCF_977966315.1 Frankia sp. CeRuru1 | reverse complement strand
CCCACACGGCGCCCTCCCCTCACCGAGCCCAGCCTTGCCTATTACCCGTGGTCTGTTACCCGTGCGCTGAACGCGAACCGGCGGGACAGAAGATGGCCGCTACCCATCGGAGGACAGCGACGGGATCTCGATGTCCAGGTGTGCCACGCGCACACCCGTGAGCGCTGCGACCCGGTCCCGCACCTCACAACGGACCAGCTCGGCCGTCTCCGTGACCGGGATCGGGTAACGCACGGAGAACGACATCGTCAGCCGGGCGGTGGCTCCCTCCATCTTCGCCGAGACCCGTGGCCTCCCGGCACGCCCACGACGCCGCGCGCCGCCACGGCGCGGGAATCTGCGTGGCGGTCCGGTAACGCCGACAACGTCCGCCGCCGCCATGGCCGCGATCTTCTCGACAACCCGGTCCGCCACCCGCAGGGAACCGGCCCCCGACCGCCTACCCGCGGGACGGCCCGGTCGCACACGCTCCCTCTCGTTCACCGCCCCCCCCGACGCCGGTCACCGCCCACGTAACGGGTGATATCGAGATCACCATCCACCACCTTGCCGATAACCAGCCCTATCGCACCGAAGACCAGCACGATCAGAAACTCGCCGAAGCCCCCGAAGGCGAGGGCGAGTCCGGCGATCAGACCGATGATCAGGCCAAGCGCGCTCGATCGCATGTGGCTCTTCCCCTTTCCCGGCCCATCCAGCCCGGCCCATCCAGCGGCCGCGGTACCCGGTCCGCCCCTCTGGACCGGCAGATCGAGGGGCGTCCCGCATGATCGTCACATGGAACCGGGCCCGGGGTACGGTCCCGCGGACCCGGTGTCGCCTCAGCGCACCCGAGGACCACGGCCGGGGCCGAACCGCGCCCAGCGGTACGACCACCACCGGCGCGCGGAGTCGGGACACCGGCGCCCGCGACCGCGAACCCAGGCGAACAGGATGCCCGCGGCGGTGGGCCGGTGATGGGTGGTGAGGCGGACGCCCGGAACACCCGGCGCGTCCGGCCCAGCCGGCCCGTCCGGCGCGGATCGCAGGGCCCGCAGGCCGGCGGCGAACACCTGTGGATCACCTCCCCGATCCGGGTGGTGCGTGCGGATGAACGCGCGGATCTCGGCCCTGCGTCGGGCGGCGTCGAGCTGGCGTCGGGATGACTCCTGCCGCCGATCGGAGGTCACGACGCCCCCATCTCCGCCGCCCCCGCATCCGGCACCCCCGAACGGAGCGTCTCCGGACCGACCACCGCCGCGTCCGGCCCCTCCGGACACGACAGGTCCGGATCCGGAATCGCCAGATCACGGATGACGACGTCGACCCGGGGACAGCCGGGTTCGGCCGCCAGCACCGCGGCGCGCACCCGGGCGGCGAGCTCACCGAGCCGTTCCCCGTACCGGCACACGATCTGCACCAGGATCCCGTCCGGCCGTACCCGTACCCCCTCCACCCGGCGGCCCGGAAGGTAGGTCGCGACCTCGGCCGCGGCACCCGCCCCGCCGTCCGGAACGCGGTGACGATCCTCGTGCCGGACCGGCGCGCCGATGAGCCGGACGACACCGGGACAGGACAGCACGGTCCGGGCCACCGCATCCGGATCCCAGGCGAACCCGCTCACCGGCCCGGCCGCCGTCGGGTTCGTACTCATTCGACCCGCCGCGACTCTTCCGATTCCTCCTCGCCGATGTAGACGTCGTCGATCGCGATATTCACCTCGGTGACCTCCAGGCCCGTCATTCCCTCCACGGAGGTGACGACGTTGTGCCGGATCGAGTGGGACAGATCCACGATGGAGACCCCGTAGTCGCAGACGACGTCGAGGTCGATCGCGGCCTGCCGTTCCCCGACCTCCACCGCGACTCCCTGGGAGACGCTGGCCGAAGCGCCGGGGATGCGGGCCCGGAACGAACCCATCGCGCGGGCCCCACCCGAGCCCAGGCTGTGTACCCCGGAGACCTCGCGTGCCGCGACACCGGCGATCTTGCGGACGACGGCGTCCGCGATCGACGTCCGGCCCCGGCCGGTCACCAGCTCGGTGGACGTCTTGCGCTCCGGCACGGTGGTGCGACGCGCACCACCTGCGTCCGAGGTCTTCGCCTCGGGCCCGGCCGCGCTGGTTGTGGTGGTCATGGTGCTCCTTCCTGGCCGGCATCGTCGGAGCGCCCAAAGCGGTGGAAGGGGTCAGGTCCGACCAGGAGCGGGACGTCGAGGGACGATCCGTCCGGGCGCTCTCCGGTGCGGTCGTTCACGATCAGGGATACCCGAATTCTCCGGTCGGACAACAACCCGTTCCCGTCGGCACAGCTACGATTACTGAACGGAAGCGCGCATCGTCCCCGCCGCGTCGCCGGGGGCCGATTCGCTGCGCCCCTCGCGATCCTTCGCGGGCGGACGCTCATCCGCTCCCGGCGCGGGCGGATAGGTTTGGGTGCCGGCCGCCACCGAACGCCACGCCGCCCAGCGGGCGCGTGCGTCCGAGCGAAGGAGCATCCGCTGCCTCGATCCCACCCGGGTCCGCGCCGAAGCGCCGGAGCCGGCCCCGCTACCGTCACCGTGCGAGCCCCGGCCAAGGTCAACCTGCATCTCGGCGTCGGACCGCTCCGACCGGACGGCTACCACGACGTCATCACAGTGCTGCAGGCCGTCTCGCTGTTCGACGACGTCTCGGCGACGTCGGTCGATCCCCCGCAGTTCCACGGCTCGGGGCTATCGACCACCGGCGACGGCGGCGGGGACGGCCGGTCCGGCGGGGACGTAGTCGTGACCGTCGAGGTGTCCGGGGAGGGCGCCGACCCGGCGTCGCTGGGTCCGGCGACGCCCACGCCGGAGGTCTCCCTCGTCCCCACTGGCCGGGACAACATCGCCGTCCGGGCCGCTCACCTGGTTGCCGAGGCCGCGGGCATCACCTCGGAACGTGTTCATCTCACCCTGGCGAAGGGCATCCCCGTCGCCGCGGGGATGGCCGGGGGCAGCGCCGACGCGGCGGCGGCGCTCGTCGCCTGCGACGCGCTGTGGCAGACCGGACTGGACCGGGCGACCCTGACCCGGCTCGCCGCCCAGCTCGGCAGCGACGTCCCGTTCCCCCTGGCCGGCGGCACCGCACTCGGCACCGGGCGCGGCGAGCAGCTCACCGACGTCCTGGCGACGGGCGAGTACTACTGGGTGTTCGCGCTCGCCGACGGCGGCCTGTCCACCCCCGCGGTCTACAAGGAGTTCGACCGGCTGACCGAGGGCAAACTGCGGACCGGCCCGACCCCCGCCGACGACGTGCTCGCCGCGCTGCGCACCGGCGACCCCGGTCAGCTCGGGGCCGCCCTGGTCAACGACCTGCAGCCGGCGGCGCTGCGGCTTCGGCCGTCCCTGCGCCGCGTCCTGGAGGCGGGCCGGGAGCTGGGAGCCGTCGGGGCGATCGTGAGCGGCTCCGGTCCGACCTGCGCCTTCCTCGCGGCCGGAGCGCAGGAGAGCATCGCGCTCGCGGCAAGCCTCGCCGGGATGGGGGTCGCCCGCGCGGTACGCCGGGCCTCCGGGCCGGCGAGCGGCGCCAGGATGGTGGAGGGGGCAGGCGAAGCGCCGTGAGCGCCGTCCTGGTCAGCCTCGAGAACGTCGACGCCGCGTTCGGCACCCGGACGCTGCTCGACCGGGTGAGCCTGGGGATCGGCGCCGGGGAACGGATCGGGGTCGTCGGGCGCAACGGGGCCGGGAAGTCCACCCTGCTGCGGATCATCGCCGGCGAGGTGGCCCCGGACGCCGGCCGGGTCGTGCCCGCCGGTTCCACCCGGGTCGCCACCCTGGCGCAGGCCGACGTGCTCCCCGCCGAGCGCACCGTGCGCGAGATTGTCGTGGGCACCGTCGCCGAGCACGAGTGGGCGGCGGATCCCCGGCAGCGGGGCATACTCGCCGGGCTCGGGCTGCTCGAACGGCTCGACGACCCGGTCGGGCCGATGTCGGGCGGGGAACGCCGCCGGGTGGCGCTGGCCCAGCTCCTCGTCCAGGACACCGACCTGCTGATCCTGGACGAACCGACGAACCACCTGGACGTCGAGGGGGTCGCCTGGCTCGCCCGGCATCTCGCCGGCTTCCGCGGTGGACTGCTCGTCGCGACCCACGACCGCTGGTTCCTCGACGAGGTGTGCGGACGGGTCTGGGAAGTCGTGGACGGGCGCGTCGACGCGTACGAGGGCGGCTATTCCGCGTACGTGCTCGCACGGGCCGAACGCACCCGGCGGGCCGACGCCACCGAGGCCAGGCGCCAGAACCTGCTGCGTAAGGAACTCGCCTGGCTACGCCGCGGCCCGCCCGCCCGGACCAGTAAGCCGCGCTTCCGCATCGACGCGGCCAATGCGCTGATCGCCGACGAGCCGCCGCCCCGGGACACCATGGCGCTGCGCAGCTTCGCGGCATCCCGGCTGGGCAAAGACGTCTACGACGCCGAGCATGTCACGGTCCGGATCGGGGACCGGACGTTGTTCGACGACGTCACCTGGCTGGTCGGACCGGGGGACCGGATCGGGCTGGTCGGTGTCAACGGAGCCGGCAAGACCACCCTGCTGCGCGTGCTGCTGGGTGCGGTGACGCCGGACGCCGGCCGGGTCCGGGTGGGGGCCAGCGTGCGACCGGCCCTGCTGTCCCAGGAAATCGCCGAACTACCGGCGCCGCTGCGGGCACTGGAGGCCGTCGAACAGGTCGGGCGGGTCCTGGAGGTCGAGAAAGGCCAGGAACGGACCGCCGGCCAGTTACTCGAGCAGTTCGGCCTCCCGTCGTCGCGGCAGTGGACGCGGGTCGGGGAGCTCTCCGGCGGCGAACGCCGCCGGCTGCAGCTGCTGCGCCTGCTGATGGCCAGACCGAACGTGCTGCTCCTCGACGAGCCGACCAACGACCTCGACACCGACACCCTCACCGCGCTCGAGGACCTCCTCGACTCGTGGCCGGGCAGCCTGATCGTGGTCAGCCACGACCGCTATTTCCTCGAACGCACCTGCGACGTGACGCTGGCGCTGCTCGGCGACGGCCACCTGCGCATGCTGCCCGGCGGCATCGAGGAGTACCTCGCCCGGCGCGCGGCCGCCCGGGAGGAGGCCGCGGCCCGGGCACCGTCATCCCGGGGTTCGTCGGCCTCCGGCGGCGGAGCGGGCGGGCAGGCCACCGGCGGACAGGGCACCACCGTCGCCGAAGCTGGGCGGACAGGTGGGCCGCCCGCCCTGTCCGGGAGCGAGCTGCGCGCCGCCCGCAAGGAGCTGACCCGGCTCGAGCGCGCCCTGGACCGGCTGAGCCGACGCGAGCAGGAGCTGCATCACGAGCTGGCCGAGGCCGCGACGGATCATGGGCGTCTGCTGACGCTGGACGCCGAGCTGCGCGCCGTCGTCGCGGACAAGGACAGCACCGAGGAGGCCTGGCTCACCCTCGCCGCCGAGATCGAGGGTGGCTGACAAGCCGCCGCCACCCGCCGCCCGGTCAGGCGGTAGCGCGTTTCGCCGCGAGACGCACCGGGTCCGGCCAGCGGACGTCCCGCACCAGGTGGACGGTCTCCATCAGCTTGATCAGGTAGAAGCTGGTGTCGATCTGCCAGGGCCGCACCCCGTGCCGGGCCGAGGTCGGCTCGGCGTGATGCAGGTTATGCCAGGACTCGCCCATCGACAGCAGGGCCAGCGGCCACACGTTGGTCGACCGGTCCCGCGACCGGTAAGGACGCGAGCCGAGGACGTGGCAGATGCTGTTCACCGACCACGTGACGTGGTGCAGCAGCGCGATACGGACCAGCCCGGCCCAGAAGAACGCCTCCAGCGCCGCGGCGAATGAACCCCCCCACAGGCCGCCGATCATGGCGGGCAGCACGAGGCTGGCGAACGCGCACAGCGCGAACGAGCGGCTGACCTTCATGATGTCGGGATCGTCGAGCAGGTCCGGGGCGAACCGACGCTGGTCGGTCTGCTCGACATCGAACAGCCAACCCACGTGGGCGTGCCAGAGACCCTTGATCAGCGACCACGTCCCCGGACCGTAACGCCATGGCGAGTGCGGGTCGCCCTCGGTGTCGCTGAAGGCGTGATGACGCCGGTGGTCGGCCACCCACCGGATAACCGGGCCCTCGATCGCCATGTTGCCGGCGACCGCCAGCGCGATCCGCACCGGCCTGGACGTCCGGAAGCCGCGGTGGGTGAAGTAACGGTGGAAGCCGATCGTCACGCCATGGCCGGTGATGCCGTAGAACACCACGGCGAGGACGACGTCCCGCCAGGAGATCCACCGCCCCCACATCGCCGGGATCGCGACCGCCAGGGAGACCAGCGGCACCACGATCGTCACCACCATCACGACCTGCTCGACGCGGGCCTTCGTCATCGAACGGGGCCGCGAGGCGTTGCCGCGGCTGTTCGCGGGATCAGCCCGGCGGGGAACCGGGCCCGTGGTGGGTTCGCGGTCGTCCCGCGGTGCCCGATTGTCGCTCGGTGTCACCGTGTCGGTAGCGGTCATCGCCTCGTTCCGTCCGTCGCGGCTGGCCCACTGTGCCGGCGCTCCATCCGCCACGGTAGCCCGCCGACATGACAACGTCCCCCCGCCTCTACGTCCGCCACGCAAACAAACCATCGGTCGCCGACCCGACCCGGATCGATCGGCACCGCCGCGCACCACGGTCACCGGCAGGTCGATGACAAGCCGATGACGAATAGCGACATCTAATAAAATTTGATGTTATTAGATGACAGCCAGTGGCAGTCTGGCGACGAAGAGATGAACGGCGGCCAACCAAACCCGGTCCGGGACGCCCGCCCGCGCCGGCCGGCGGGCAGGGTAGCCGGCGGCGGCCCGGCTTTTACCATCCGAGCCACCCCACGATGGTAGAGTTGGCATGTTTTCTCGCGGTCCGCCGTAGTGTAATCGGCAGCACAGGAGATTTTGGTTCTCTTAGTCCACGTTCGAGTCGTGGCGGCGGAGCATTACCGGGCCCGGAGCATTACCAGGCACGGAGCTACCGGACACCATCAGTAATACCATCGAAAAGAATATTCCGGAAGCACCGCCACACCATCACCACGGCGGCAGACAGGCACACATCATTTCCCAATCCGGGGCCGGCGTGTTCCCGGGATGGCCGTGGCATCTGCCGGCGCCTTCCGGTCGACGGGTAGTGTGGGCGCCGTCGCCCCACCGCTGTCCAGGTCCGAAGACTCGGGAGATCGCGTGACATCATCACGTCCGGCGGCCGTCATCATCCTGGCAGCGGGCGAGGGCAAGCGCATGCGCTCGACGACACCGAAGGTGCTGCACCACATCGCCGGGCGCTCCCTTCTCCACCACGTGCTAAGCGCGGCCGGAGCCCTCGCGGCGGCGCGGACCGCGGTCGTCGTGGGCCACGGCCGCGAACAGGTCGCGGCGATGCTGGCGGAGCAGGCTCCCGAGGTCGTCCCGGTCGTCCAGGACCGCCAGCACGGCACGGGCCATGCCGTCCGGGTGGCCTTGGCGGCGTTCGGCGAGCTGGCGCCCAGCGGCACGGTGGTCGTGCTGCCCGGCGACACCCCGCTGTTGACCGGCGCGACGCTCACTGCCCTGGTGGCCCAGCACCATGCCCGGGCGGCCGCGGCAACGGTCCTGTCGGCCGTTGTCGACGACGCCACCGGTTACGGCCGGGTGGTGCGCGACGGCGACGGCGCGGTCCGGGCCATCGTCGAGCATCGCGACGCCGACGCCGCCACCGCGACGATCCGAGAGATCAACACCGGCGTGTACGCGTTCGCCGCGGGCCCACTCCAGACCGCACTCGCAGGGCTGACCAGGGACAATGCTCAAGGTGAGGAGTACCTCACCGACGTCGTCGGGCTGCTGGTCGCCGCCGGGCGGCCGGTGGCCGCGCGGGTCGTGGACGATCCCGGCGAGGCCGGTGGGGTGAACGACCGCGTCCAGCTCGCCGCCGCCGGACGGGTGCTGCGGGACCGGATTGTCGAGGCGGCGATGCGCGCCGGCACCACCGTCGTCGACCCGCAGACCACCTGGATCGACGCCGACGTCATCCTCGAACCGGACACGACGCTCGCCCCCAACACCTTCCTGCACGGCCGGACGCACGTCGCTCGCGGCGCCGTCATCGGCCCCGAGTGCACCCTGACGGACACGGCAGTGGGCGCGGGCGCGACCGTCCTGCGGACCACAGCCGAGCGGGCCGAGATCGGCGCCGGGGCCGTGGTCGGGCCTTACAGCCATCTCCGGTCGGGCACCCGGCTAGGCTGCGAAGGCAAGATCGGCTCCTTCGTCGAGACGAAGTCGGCCGATCTCGGGAACCAGACGAAGGTCCCGCACCTGGCGTATGTCGGCGACGCGGTGGTCGGCGAGCGCAGCAACATCGGATGCACGACGGTCTTCGTGAACTACGACGGGGTGGCCAAGCACCGCACGATGATCGGCTCGGATGTCCGGATCGGCAGTGATACCATGCTTGTTGCTCCGGTCACGGTCGGGGACGGGGCCTACACCGGCGCCGGATCCGTGATCCGGGAGGACGTTCCGCCGGGCGCGCTGGCGGTCCGGGAGGGGCGGCAACGGATCATCGAAGGCTGGGTCTCCCGCCGCCGTCCCGGCAGCCCGGCGGCACGAGCGGCCGCCGCGGCCGGCGTCCCGGCCCCCGGCGGTGCCGGAGATTCCGAGCGTCCCGATGAAATGCCACAACCGTCCGCGGCCGAGGCCGCCGTGCCGATCCCAGCTCATCAGGGTGACGTGGCGCACCGGAGTGAGTTGCCGCCTACCGGCAAGGGCGAGGCCGGCATCGCCGGTATTCCCAGCGCGGGGAGCAGAACGTAAAACCGGGAAGCAGAATGTAAAGAGACGTCCGTCCGAACCTTCTGGCCAGCGAGGGGATGCACACCGCCCGGTCTGCCCCGCCCGGGTCGGCGGCCCGGGGTCCGCGGGCGGCGGCCGGCGGGCCTCGCCGGAGTCGCGGGCGGCGATCCGGGCACGTGGGTACCGTCCCGCCTGCGCAAACAGGGGCGGGACCGGGTAGGCCCGAGTGTTGAACCGTGCGGCCTCACGGCCGTTCCCCGAACGGGTCACCCGCCCGGGGGCTGCCCACGCCAGCCCGACCACGCCAGCCCGACCACGCCGTCACGCCCGAGGAGTACGCGGTGGCCTACCAGACCGAGAACCGGCGCAATCTGATGCTCTTCGCGGGACGTTCGCACCCGGGCCTCGCGGCGGAGGTCGCGGCCGCGCTCGACGTCGAGCCCGTCCCCACCAATGCCTACGAGTTTGCCAGCGGCGAGATCTTCGTCCGCTTCTCCGAATCGGTTCGAGGCTGCGACGCCTTCGTGCTCCAGTGCCATTCGGCCCCGGTGAACACCTGGCTGATGGAACAGCTGATCATGGTGGACGCGCTGAAGCGGGCCAGCGCCAAACGGATCACCGTCGTCGCGCCCTTCTACCCCTATGCGCGCCAGGACAAGAAGCACCGTGGCCGGGAGCCGATCTCGGCCCGCCTCGTCGCCGATTTGTTCAAGACCGCCGGCGCGCACCGGCTCATGTCGGTCGACCTGCACACTGCCCAGATTCAGGGCTTCTTCGACGGGCCGGTGGACCATCTCTTCGCGTTGCCGCTGCTCACCAACTACATCGAGTCCAAGCTGGACACGTCCGAGGTGACCGTCGTCGCCCCCGACTCGGGCCGGGTCCGCGTGGCTGAGCGGTGGACCGACCGGCTCGGCTGCCCGCTGGCCATCATCCACAAGCGGCGTGACCCGGACGTTCCCAACCAGGTGAAGATGTTCGACGTGGTCGGCGAGGTGCACGGACGGACCTGCGTCATCGTCGACGACATGATCGACACTGCCGGCACGATCACGAAGGCCGCGGAGTCACTCAAGGAGCACGGCGCGGCGGGCGTCATCGCGGCGGCAACCCACGGCGTACTGTCCGGCCCCGCCGCCGACCGGCTGAAGAACTCGGAGATCAGCGAGGTCGTCCTCACGAACACGCTGCCCCTGCCCAGCGAGGCTCGCATCGACAAGATCACCGAACTGTCCATCGCCCCGCTGCTGGCCGCGGCCATCAAGGCCGTGTTCGAGGACGGGTCGGTGACCGGCCTGTTCGGCGGAGACGCCTGACCGAGGCTCGGATCTCCCACCCCGCCACCGAGACAGGCGCAGGCAGGCGAACGGCCGCGAAGAACGACCTGGGGCGTCCCGGCGGCTGCCCCGCGTCCGTAGACTGCCCTGCCATGGCAGCGCAACAGCCGAAGGTGTCTCTCACCGGGATCAAGCCGACGGGCGAGCCGCACCTCGGCAACTACATCGGAGCGATCCGGCCGTCGCTGGAGCTCACCTCGACCTACGAGTCGATCTATTTCGTCGCCGACTACCACGCCCTGACATCCGTGCGTAGTCGCGAGGAGTTGGCGAGCTACACCCGCTCGGTGGCGGCCACGTGGCTCGTGCTCGGACTCGACCCGACGAGCACGATCTTCTACCGCCAGTCCGACGTCCCCGAGATCTTCGAGCTGGCCTGGGTGCTGTCCTGCGTCACCGGCAAGGGTCTGATGAACCGGGCCCACGCCTACAAGGCAGCCCGTGACCGCAACGCCGAGGCCGGCGTCCCCGATCTGGACGCCGGCATCAACATGGGCCTGTTCAACTATCCGATTCTGATGGCCGTCGACATTCTCATCATGAATGCCGACGTGGTCCCCGTCGGTCAGGACCAGTCGCAGCACGTGGAATACGCCGCCGACATCGCCGGCTCCTTCAACCATCTGTTCGGCGACGTGTTCAGCCTGAAGATCCCGGAGGTGGTCCTCCCGGCCGGGAGCTCGGCGAAGGTACTGCCCGGCATCGACGGCCGCAAGATGAGCAAGTCATACCGGAACACCATTCCCCTCTTCGCGCCGGAGAAGCAGCTACGGAAACTCGTCCGTGGGATCGTGAGCGACAGCACCCCGCTGGCGGACCCGAAGGACCCGGACAGTTCCGCGGCCTTCGTCCTGCTCGAGAACTTCGCGGCTCCCGAGGCAATCAAGGAGATGCGCAGCCGTCTGGAGCAGGGTGGCACTGGATGGGGCGAGGTGAAGAACGCCCTGTTCGAGACACTCAACGACTGGCTGTCACCGCTGCGGGAGCGCTACACCGAGCTCATCACCCCGGACAGCGAGCTGGACGACATCCTCGCGGCGGGTGCCGAGCGGGCCCGCGACCGGGCCCGGCCAGTGCTCGCCGGGGTCCGGCGCGCGATCGGGATTTCCCCGCTCTGACCTTCCCCGCTGTTCCGC
>NZ_CDWWEW010000152.1:6888-11704 GCF_977966315.1 Frankia sp. CeRuru1 | reverse complement strand
CGGCCCACCCCGTGCCGTCGGCGGCATCCGCGTACGACTTGCACCGGCCGTCGGCGGCGAGCGCCCCCTGCCGGGAGAACTCCATGAAGATGCCGGGGCTGGCCATCACGGTGGCGCCGCCGGCAAGCGCCAGCGAGCACTCGCCCTGCCGCAGCGCCTGCGCGGCCAGATGGATCGCGACCAGCGAGGACGAGCAGGCCGTGTCCACCGTGACCGCCGGGCCCTCGAACCCGAACACGTACGACACCCGGCCGGAGGCCACACTCGCCCCGGCCCCGGTCATCGCGAACCCGCCGACCTCGTCCGGCACGGTGGCGCCGGTGTAGTAGTCGACGCCCATGATGCCGGTGAAGACACCGACGTCGGTGCCGCGCAGCGTGTCCGGGTCGATCCCCGCCCGCTCCAACGCCTCCCACGAGGTCTCCAACAGCAACCGCTGCTGCGGGTCCATCGCGACGGCCTCGCGGGGAGAGATACCGAAGAACCCCGGATCGAACCGGCCCGCCTCATGCAGGAAACCACCCCGGTCGACATACGAGCGGCCCGCGCGCTCGCCGCCGGGATCGGCGTCCGGGTCGGCATCCGGGTCGAACACCTCGTCCAGGTCCCAGCCGCGGTCGTCGGGGAAGCCGGTGACACCGTCCCGGCCGTCCCGCACCAGGCGCCAGAGGTCGTCCGGCGTCCGGACTCCGCCAGGCAGCCGGCAGGCCATGCCGACGACCGCCACGGGCTCCCCCGCGTCGGCCGTCCGGAGCGGCTCGACGGCTTCCGGCAGGCCCGAGCCGTCGAGCTCGCCGAGCAGGAACCGGCCCAGCGCGCGCGGCGAGGGGTGGTCGAAGACGACGGTCGCGGGCAGGGCGACGCCGCTCGCTTCACGCAGCCGGTTGCGCAGCTCGACCGCGGTCAGCGAGTCGAAACCGGCGTCCCGGAACGCGGTGTCGGGCTGTACCTGGCCGACGCCGGCGTGGCCCAGCACGGCGGCCACGTGGGTGCGGACCACGTCGAGCAGCAGGCTCTCCCGGGCGGGCCCGCCGAGGCCGGCCAACCGTCCGGCCAGGTCGCCCGGCCCGCCGCCACCGGCCTCGCCACCGCGGGCGCGCTGCCGGGCGGTGGGCACCAGGTCACGCAGCAGCGGGGGCACGGCGCCGCTCTCGCGAAGCGCGGCGAGGTCGAGCCGGACCGGTATCACCAGCGCGCTCCCGCCGGCGAGCGCGGCGTCGAACAGGGCCAGGCCCTCGGCCGGAGCCAGGGGCACGACCCCGCCGCGGCGGCGCATCCGGCCGCGGGCCTGGTCGTCGACGCCGGCGCCCATGCCGTCGTCCTGCCGCCACGGTCCCCAGGCCAGCGAGATGCCCGGCCGGCCCTGGGCCCGGCGGGCGGCCATGAGCGTGTCGAGGTAGGCGTTCGCCGCCCCGTATCCACCGGTTCCGGCGCCGAGGAAGGTGCCGGAGACGGAGGAGAACATCGCGAAGACGTCCACGTCGAGGTCGCGGGTGGCACGGTCGAGGTTCTGTGCCGAGACAACCTTGGCCGCGAAGACCTCGGCCAGCCGGTCCGGGTCGGTCCGGGTCACGATCCCCGCGTCGAACACGCCGGCGGCGTGGATCACCCCGCTCAGCCGGCGCTCGGCGGCCAGCCGGCCGACGAGGGCGGTGACGGCGTCGGCGTCCGAGACGTCGACGGCGACGAGCTCGACGCTCTGCGCACCCAGGTCGCTCAGCCGCTCGGCCAGCTCGATGGCGCCCTCGGCGGCCGGGCCGCGGCGGCCGGCGAGGGTGAGGTGCCGGACGCCGTGGGCGGTCACCAGGTGCGCCGCCAGCAGGCTGCCGAGCGAACCGGTGCCGCCAGTGATCAGCACGGTGCCGGCGGGGTCGAACGGCGACGCCGGGCCCTGGACCGGCGTCGCGTCCGATGCGGCGCTCAGCTCGGGGTAAGGAGCCGATGCACGGGACGCGCGGGTCATCCGAGGGGCCAGGAAGGTGGAGCCGCGGACGGCGAGCTGCGGCTCGCCGTCCGGCAGCCGGTCCGGCAACGAGCCGTCGGGACCGAGGTCGACGAGGACGAACCGGCCTGGGTTCTCGGCCTGGGCCGCCCGGACCAGGCCCCAGACGGCGCCTCCCGCCGGGCCGTGCCCGGGATCGACGACCGGTTCGGGTCCGGCGGCCACGGCTCCGCGGGTCACGACGACGAGTGGCCCGGAGCCCGGCGTCGCAGCGGTGTCGACCGCGAGCCAGTCCTGCAGGACGGCCAGCACCCGGGTGGTCTCGGCGAGCGGATCGTCGCCGGAGACCTCGACCACGGTCCGTCCGGGGCGCTCGCCGGCGTCGGCCGGCGGGCCGGCCGGGTGCGCCACCGGGCGCCACTCGATCTCGTAAAGCGAGTCCGGCCCGGTCGCGCCGCGCGCGCTGGCGGCGGTGAGCTGGGCGCTGGTGACGGCGCGGGATACGAGCGAGTCGACCGTGACGACGGGCGCACCGGTGTCGTCGGCCGCGTCCAGGACGAGGGTGTCGGGGCCGGGCCGGCGGACCCGGACCCGCAGCGACGTCGCGCCCGCGGCATGCAGGCGCAGGCCGCTCCAGGCGAACGGCAGCCGGACCACCGCCTCCTCCGGTCCGCCGGTGGCCGGGTCGCCCGCTGCCGGACTGTCGGCGACGGCGGCGAGGACGGCGGAGTGCAGGGCCGCGTCGAGCAGACCAGGGTGGATGCCGGAGGCGGCCGCGACAGCCCGGTGCTCGGGCGCCACGGCGACCTCGGCGAAGACGTCGGAACCGCGCCGCCAGGCCGAGCGGACGCATCGGAACGCCGGCCCGTACTCGTACCCGGCCCGGGCGAGCAGCTCGTAGCCGCCGGTGAGGTCGACGGGCCGGGCGCCCGCCGGCGGCCAGGCCGCGAGGTCGGGCTCGGGGGTGCGGTCGGAAGTGGGGCCGGTCCCGTCGGTCGTTTCGGGCACGGCCAGCGTGCCGCTCGCGTGGCGGGTCCACTCGGTGGCCTCGTCCGGCGCGGACCAGATCTCGACCGTGCGGGTGGCGGAAGTGCCGTGGCTCTCCCCCGGCCCCCCGAGGACGACATGCACCCGGACGCTGCCCTGCCGAGGCACGACGAGGGGGCTTTCGATCACAAGCTCGCGCAGTACACCGCACCCGGCCTCGTCGCCGGCCCGGACGGCCAGCTCGACCAGGCCGGTGCCCGCCACCAGGACGACACCGCCGATGGAGTGGTCGGCCAGCCAGGGGTGGGTGCGCAGCGACAGCCGGGAGGTCAGGGCCAGGCCGCCGTCCCGCGGCAGGCTGACCACGGCGCCGAGCAGCGGATGGTCCGCCCCGGCCTGGCCGAGGGCCGCGGGATCGGCCGGGGCGGCCGCCGGCAGCCAGTAGTGCTGGTGGTCGAAGGCGTAGGTCGGCAGCTCGACGCCCGCGCCGTCGCCGCCGTCCGGCAGCATCGCTGTCCAGTCGACCTCGACGCCTCGGGTGAACAGCTCGGCGGCGGCGGCGAGCGCCGTCGGGACCTCCGGCCGGCCGTCGCGCATCATCGGCACGCCGGGCCGGCCGGCCGCGGCCGGCAGACCGGACAGCGCGGCGCCCGGCCCCACCTCGAGGAACACTCCCCCGCCTGCGGCGATCGCCGCCTGCACGCCGTCCGCGAACCGGACGGTCCGCCGCACGTGGTCGGCCCAGTAGCCGGGCGTGGCGAGCTCGTCGCCGGCGATCTCACCAGTCAGGTTGGAGACGACCGGCACGGACGGCTGGTGCCACCGCACCTGTTCCAGGACGGTCCTGAACTCGGCCAGCACGGGCTCCATACGGGCGGAGTGGAACGCGTGCGACACCGTCAGCCGCCGGGTCCGGGCACCGCGCTCGCGCATCCGGGCGGCGGCGGCCAGCACGGGCACCTCGTCACCGGACAGGACGACGGCGTCCGGCCCGTTGACCGCGGCGAGGTCGACGCCGGCGCCGAGGAACTCGCGCACGGCGTCCTCGGGCGCGCCGACCGCGACCATCGCACCGCCTTCCGGCAGCGCCTCCATCAGCCGCCCGCGGGCGGCCACGACCGCGGCGGCGTCCGGCAGCGACAGCACACCGGCCAGGTGGGCGGCCGTGATCTCGCCGATCGAGTGCCCGATCATGAGGTCGGCCCGGATGCCCCAGGACTCGACCAGCCGGGCCAGCGCGACCTCGACGGCGAACAGGCCGGTCTGGGTGAACACCGTCCGGTCCAGGCGGTCGGTGCCGTCCGCGCCGTCCGCACCGTCGTCAGCGAGGAGTACGGCGCGGATGCCGGGTCCGGCGGCGGCGCCGAGCCGTTCGTCGAGCAGGGCGCAGGTCTCGTCGAACGCGTCGGCGAAGACCTGGAAGCGGCGATGGAGCTCGCGGCCCATGCCCGGCCGCTGGGAACCCTGGCCGGGGAAGACGAACACCACCTTGCCGGGCCGACCGCCCGGGCCGGTGACGATGTTCGGGGCCGGTTCGGCCCGGGCGAGGACGTCCAGACCCGTCAGGGCCTCGGCGGTGGACGTGGCCAGGAGGACGGCCCGGTCGGGCATCCGTACCCGCCGGTTCACAAGGGCGCCGGCGAGATCCTGCAGCGTGGTGTCGTGCTGGCGCAGGAAACCTGCGAGCCGTCCGGCCTGGCCCGCCAGCGCGGCGGCGCCGCGAGCGGTCATGACCAGAGGCACCACCGGTGTCTCTCCGGACGGGCAGTCGCCCGCAGCCGCATCGGCGGGATGCCCGCCCTCGGCGGTGGGTGCCTCCTCAAGGATGAGGTGGGCGTTCGTCCCACTCACACCGAACGACGACACACCCGCCCGACGCGGCCGACT
>NZ_CDWWEW010000152.1:0-6412 GCF_977966315.1 Frankia sp. CeRuru1 | reverse complement strand
TACGTCGCCAGCAAAGCCTGCGCCTCGATCGGATCCCCCAGCACCGTCCCGGTACCATGACCCTCCACAACATCAACATCAGACGCCGAAAGCCCCGCAGCAGCCAACGCCCGCCGAATCACCCGCTGCTGCGACGGCCCACTCGGCGCCGTCAACCCGTTCGACGCCCCGTCCTGGTTCACCGCCGACGCACGAACCACCGCCAACACCCGACGACCGTTCCGCCGGGCATCGGAAAGCCGCTCCAACACCACCACACCCGCACCCTCGCCCCAGCCCGTACCATCCGCGGCATCGGCATACGACTTGCACCGGCCATCGGCGGCCAGGCCGCGCTGTCGGGAGAAGTCCACGAACAGGCCCGGCGTGGCCATCACCGTGGCCCCGCCGGCCAGCGCGGTCGTGCACTCCCCGCGGCGCAGCGCGGAGGCAGCCAGATGCATGGCCACCAGCGAGGACGAGCAGGCCGTGTCCACCGTGACCGCAGGCCCCTCGAACCCGAACACATACGAGACCCGGCCCGACGCCACGCTCGAGGCCGCGCCCGTGCCGGTGAAACCCTCCAGCTCGGGCGGCACGCTGCCCCCGGCGAAGTAGTCGACGCCCATGATGCCGGTGAACACACCGACGTCGGTGCCCTTCAACGACGTGGCCGCGATGCCGGCGCTCTCGATGGCCTCCCAGGAGATCTCGAGCAGCAGCCGCTGCTGCGGGTCCATCGCGAGCGCCTCACGCGGCGAGACACCGAAGAAGCCGGGGTCGAACCGACCGGCCTCGTGCAGGAATCCACCGCGGTCGACGTACGACGTGCCGAGGCGTTCGGGGTCGGGGTCGAAGAGGGCGTCGAGGTCCCAGCCGCGGTCGGTCGGGAAACCGGTGACGCCGTCCCGCTTCTCGGTCACCATCGACCACAGGTCGTCCGGGCCGGCGACCCCGCCGGGCAGCCGGCACGCCATCCCGACGATCGCGATCGGCTCGCGGGCGGCGTCCACCAGCTGCCGGTTGCGCTTCTTCAGCGAACCGACCTCCTCCAGTGACTTCCGGAGGGCTTCGACGACCGTTTCGTATGACGCGCTCACGCTCTGCCCCAATCAGTCCGTGCCGGACGCGGTTCCGAGGGACCCGTCGCGGCCGAGGGCCAGCCGAACGAGGTCGTCGACGTTGAGTGCGGCGATCGGCTGTTCCTCTTCCTCCGGCCCGGTGGCCGGCTCGTCGTGGGTCGTATCGGCCAGCTGGAGCAGGGCGTCGAGCAGGCCGGCCTCGCGGAACCGATCCAGCGGCAGCGTCGCCAGCGCCGACCGGAGGGCGGTTTCGTCGACGTCATGCGTGATGTGGCCCGGTGCCGGACTCGACGGCGCAAGGCTCCCGAGCAGGTGTCGGGCCAGGGCGAGCGGAGTCGGGTGGTCGAAGACCACGGTGGCGGGCAGGGTCAGGCCGGTCGCCTCGCGCAGCCGGTTACGCAGCTCGACCGAGGTGAGCGAGTCGAAACCGGCTTCCCTGAAGGCGGTTTCGGGCCTGACGTCATCCGGCCCCGAGAAGCCGAGGACGGCCGCGACCCGGGCACTGACGAGACCCAGCAGCAGCGCCTCGCGCTCCGGGCCGGCCAGGCCGGACAGGCGGCGGGCCAGGCTCCGCGGGTCGTCGGAGCCGCTTCGGGCGCTGCGGCGGCCGGCGGGCACGAGGGAGCGCAGGACGGCCGGGCCGGCCGGGCCGGCCTGGGCGCGCAGTTCGCGCAGGTCGAGTTTGATCGGCACGAGCTGGGCCCGGGATGTCGCGAGCGCGCGGTCGAGCAGCTCCAGGCCCTCGCTCGGGGCCAGCGGCAGGATGCCGGGGCGGGCCGCCGTCCGGTCAGGGCGGCGCAGGCCGGCGGTCATGCCGCTGTCCTGCTGCCAGGGGCCCCAGGCCAGGGATGTCGCGGTGCGACCGGCGGCGCGGCGACGGTGGGCGAGAGCGTCAAGGTAGGCGTTGGCGGCCGCGTAGTTTCCCTGGCCCGGTGAGCCGAGGACACCCGACGCGGAGGAGAACAGGACGAACAGGTCCAGATCCCCGCACGGCCCGTCAGCCAGACCGTCGGCCAGCCGAGCCAGATGATCCGCGGCGACGGCCTTGGCCGCGAACACCCCCGCCAACCGCTCGTGCGTCAGAGCGGTGACGACCCCGTCGTCGAGAACACCGGCGGCGTGCACGATCCCGCACAGGGGATGCGCGGGGTCGATGCTCTCCACGAGGGCCCCCAGCGCGCCGGCATCGCTGACGTCACAGGCACGTACGTCAACCTCGGCGTCCAGATCCCGCAACCGCGCGGCGATCTCATCCGCGCCGGGCGCGTCCGGGCCACGCCGGCCGACCAGCAGCAGATGTCGCGCGCCACAGCGGGTGACAAGGTGCTCAGCCACCAGCCGGCCCAACGAGCCGGTGCCGCCGGTGACCAGCACCGTCCCGCCGTCGCGCACACTTACCGGCAGGGCACCCGCCTCGGCGGCGGGCGCCCGCGCGAGACGGGGCACCAGCAGGGCCCCCGCCCGCACGGCCACCTGCGGCTCACCGGTGGCCAGAACCCGGTCCAGGACGACGTCCACCGGCTGCTCATCGACGTCCACCAGCACGACCCGGTCGGGATGCTCGGCCTGAGCCGCCCGGACCAGGCCCCATACCGCCGCTCCGGCCAGGTCGGGCGCGGCTGTGTGCCCGGCCGGCACGCCGTTGCGGGTGACGACGACCAGTCGGGCATCCGGCGGCCCGCCGGCCCGGGGCTGACCCGTATCGGCCTCCGCCTCGGCAAGCCAGCTCTGGAGCGCCTTCAGGACGCTCGTGGTCGCGGCAAGCGCGTCGTGCGCGGCGGTCTCCACGACCGTGACGTCCGCGGCGGGCCGGGGCTCGCCGGCCGGCTCGGCCACGGCGACCCAGTCGACCTGGTACAAAGCGTCGTCGCCTCCCGAGGCGGCCGCCAGCTGCTCGGCGGACACCGGCCGGAAGACGAGTGCCTCAACGGTCAGGACCGGAACGCCGGTACCGTCGGCGACCTCCAGCCGGACGGTGCCCGGCCGGTCCGCGCCGACCGGGGTGACCCGGACCCGCAGCGCACCCGCGCCGGCGGCGTGCAGGGTGACCCCGGTCCAGGCGAACGGCAGCACGGTCGTCCGGGAGCCGGGCTCGTCGGCGTCGTCGCCGGCCCCCTCGGGGGCCCGGCGCAGGCCGTTGGCGTGCAGAGCGGCGTCGAGCAGGGCCGGGTGCAGGCCGAACCTGGCAGCCTGCTCGCGCTCGGCCTCGGGCAGCTCGACCTCGGCGCAGACGCCGTCGCCGTCGCGCCATGCCGCCCGCAGCCCCTGGAAGGCCGGGCCGTAGGCGTAGCCACGCCCGGCCAGCTCGGCGTAGTAGGCCTCCGGGTCGACGGTGATCGGCTGCGCGCCCGCGGGCGGCCAGACCTCGAGCGAACCAGGTGCGCCCAGCGCTGAGGGCGCTTCGGTGGCCAGGACGCCGGTGGCGTGCCGGGTCCAGGCCGGCCCGCCGTCCGGCGCGGAGTGGACCTCGACCGACCGGGTGCCGTCCGCGGCCGGTGCCGAGACTCCTACCTGCACACGGATCCCGCCGCGTTCCGGAACGACCAGGGGCGTCTCGATCACGAGCTCGTGCAGGAGCGGGCAGCCGGTCTCGTCACCGGCCCGGACGGCCAGCTCGACCAGCCCGGTTCCGGGCAGGAGCACGACACCGCCGACGGCATGGTCGGCCAGCCAGGGATGGGTACGCAACGACAGGCGGGAGGTGAACACCACGCCGCCGTCCGGGCGGGTGACGAGCGCGCCGAGCAGCGGGTGGCCGGCGTCGGCCTGCCCGAGGGCGACCGCGTCGGTCTGCCTCGCTGTGGGAAGCCAGTAGTGCCGGTGCTCGAACGCGTAGGTCGGCACGTCGACGCCCGCGCCGTTGCTGCCCTCCGGGAGGGCCGCGGTCCAGTCGACCTCCACGCCTCGGACGAACAGCTCGCCGGCCGCCGCCAGAAGGGTCTCGGTCTCGGACCGTTCGTCACGCAGGGCCGGGACGGCCAGGGCGGTCTCGGCCAGCGCACCGGACAGGGCCGCGCCCGGACCGACCTCGACGAACAGCTCGCCGCCGGAAGCCTGGACGCCGTCGTGGAACCGGACCGGACGGCGCACATGCGCGGCCCAGTAGTCCGCCGAGCCCAGCTCGTCGGCGGCGGCGACCTGGCCGCTCAGGTTGGAGACCACCGGGACCCTCGCCGGATTCCACGACACACCGGCCAGGGCCGCCGTGAACTCGGCGAGCATGGGCTCCATCCGAGCGGAATGGAACGCGTGCGAGACAGCCAGCCGCTTCACCTTCCGCCCGCGGCCGCGCAGCCGCTCCGCGGCGGCCAGCACCGGCCCCTCGTCACCGGAGAGCACCACCGAGTCGGGCCCGTTCACCGCGGCGAGGTCCACGCCTTCGCCCAGCAAGGACCGGACATCGTCCTCCGTCGCGTTCACCGCGACCATGGCTCCACCGGGCGCAAGTGCCTGCATCAACCGGCCGCGAGCGGCGACAACCGTGCAGGCGTCCTCCAGCGACACCACCCCGGCTACCTGCGCCGCCGTGATCTCACCGATCGAATGGCCCATCACCGCATCGGGCACGACGCCCCAGGAGGCGAGCAGTCGGACCAACGCCACCTCGACCGCGAACAGCCCACCCTGCGTGAACACGGTCTGGTCCAACAGACCGTCCGGCGACCCGAACACCACCTCGCGCACCGAACGCCCCACCCAGCCGCTCAGCCGCTCCTCCAGCAGCCCGCACACCTCGTCGAACGCCTCGCGGTACACCTCGAACCGCCCGTACAGCTCCCGGCCCATCCCGGCCCGCTGCGAGCCCTGCCCCGGAAACACGAACACGACCTTCGGCAGCCGGTCCGCCGAGCCGACCACGACCTCCCGCCGGAACTGACCCCGGGCCAGGGCGGCCAGCCCGGCCCGGGCCTGGTCCCGGGAGCCGGCCACCACGACCGCGCGCCGCGGCAGCCGGCCCCGCCGGGTCAGAAGCGCCGCCGCGACGTCCGCCGGGGCCGGCCCCGCGACGTCCGCCAACAGCCGCTCCAGCCGGGCGGCCTGGCCCGACAGCGCTCCCTCGCCGCGGGCCGAGAGCACCAGCGGCACCGCCGTCCCGGCCTCCTCGCCCGAGGGCGGCGCCGTCGGCGCCTCGACCGGTGCCTGTTCGAGGACCACTGCGCGTTGGTGCCGCTGACCCCGAACCCCGAGACCCCGGCCCGGCGCGGCCGCCCGGTCTCCGGCCACGGCCGTGACCCGGTCAACAGCCGGACGGCGCCGGCGTCCCAGTCGACCTGGGTGGACGGCGCGTCGACGTGCAGCGTGGCCGGCAGCACCCCATGCCGCAGCGCCTGCACCATCTTGATCACACCGGCGACACCGGCGGCCGTCTGGGTGTGCCCGATATTCGACTTCAACGACCCCAACCACAACGGAAACCCCGGATCACGACCCTGCCCATACGTCGCCAGCAAAGCCTGCGCCTCGATCGGATCACCCAGCGTCGTACCCGTCCCATGACCCTCCACCGCGTCCACATCCCTCACCGACAACCCCGCACCAGCCAACGCCCGCCGAATCACCCGCTGCTGCGACGGCCCGTTCGGCGCCGTCAGACCATTCGACGCACCGTCCTGATTCACCGCCGACCCCCGCACCACCGCCAGAACCCGATGCCCACGCTCACGCGCGACAGACAACCGCTCCAACACCACAACACCGGCGCCCTCGGCCCAACCCGTCCCGTCAGCCGCATCGGCATACGACTTGCACCGGCCGTCCGGAGCCAGGCCGCGCTGCCGGGAGAACTCGACGAACGTGTGCGGCGTGGCCATCACAGTGGCGCCGCCGGCCAGCGCCAGCGAGCACTCGCCCTGCCGCAGCGCCTGCGCGGCCAGATGGATCGCGACCAGCGAGGACGAGCAGGCCGTGTCCACCGTGACCGCCGGGCCCTCGAACCCGAACACGTACGACACCCGGCCGGACGCCACACTCCCCATGCCGCCGGTGCCGGTGAACCCCTCCAGCTCCGGCGGCACCGGGCCGCCCGACCCGTAGCCCTGGCTCATCACGCCCGAATACACACCGACATCAGTGCCACGCAACGTCGCCGGATCGATCCCCGCCCGCTCCAACGCCTCCCACGAAACCTCCAACAGCAACCGCTGCTGCGGATCCATCGCCAACGCCTCACGCGGCGAAATACCAAAGAACGCCGCATCGAACAAACCCGCATCCCGCAGGAAACCACCCCGATCCACATACGACGTCCCAGACCTGTCCGGATCAGAATCAAACAAACCATCAAGATCCCACCCCCGGTCAACCGGAAAACCGGTCACCCCCTCACGGCCCTCCGCGACCAACCGCCACAG
>NZ_CDWWEW010000151.1:0-11259 GCF_977966315.1 Frankia sp. CeRuru1 | reverse complement strand
AACCACGAGGCTGCTGTTGAAACCGCCGTAGCCACGGGCGTTCACCAGCGCCACCCGCACGGGTGCACGCCGGGGCGTACGCACGAGGTCGAGCCCATGGGCCGGATCGGGGGTGTCGAGGTTGCCCACCGCCGGGATGACCCCGTCCCGGATGGACAGCAACGCCGCGGCCACCGTCAACGCCGAGCCGCCGGCGAGGAGCCGGCCGACGAAGCCCTGCGGCGCCGTCACCGGGACCGTCCGGGCGCCGAAGACCGCGCGGATCGCCGCCGCCTCCTGGGCATCGAGGTCCGGTGAACCTGCGCCGTCCGCGAAGACGACATCGACGTCGTCCGGGGTGAGGCCGGCGTCGCGCAGGGCCCGGCGCATCGCGGTGGCGAGCCAGCGCACGTCCGGGGCGGGGCGTTCGTGGTGGGCGGCGTCGTGCGTCGCGGCGTAGCCGGCGATCTCGCCGTAGACGTGCGGGGCTCCCCGGGCGGCGGCGGCGGCCGGATCCTCGAGCACGAGCGTCGCGCCACCCTCACCGGGCAGGTAACCGTTCGCCCGGACGTCGAACGGCTTGTAGCCGTCCGCAGCGACGGTCGCGGTGCTGACCCGGCCGCTGGACAGATGGCCGGTGATCGCATAGGGCGTCAGGCTCGCCTCGGCCCCCCCGGCGAGCACCGTCGGCGTGCCGCGGCGGATAATCCGCCGGGCCTGGGCGAGGCTGTCGATTCCGCCGGCACCGTCACTGACCAGGACCCCCGATGGCCCCTTCAGACCATACCGGATCGAGGTCTGCCCGGTCGTCGCCGCGTAGAACCAGGCGATCGACTGATAGACGCTCACCGCGGTGCGGCCCCGGGTCCACAGCCGTCCCAGCTCGCGCTGTCCGATGTCGACACCGCCCGACCCGCTGCCGAACACCACCGAGGTCGCATACGGATCGTGCGCGGCGGGGTCGTAGCGCGCATCGGCCATGGCGAGGCGCGACGCGGCCATCCCGAACCAGGTCCACCGGTCGGTCTGGACGATATACCGCTTGTCGACGTGGTCCTCGACCGCGAAACCGGCGACCTCTCCAGCGAGGGTGGCGTCGTACCAGGTGGTGTCGAACCGGCTGATCGGCGCGATCTTCAACTCGCCGCGCAGGGTCGACGCCCAGTACTCCTCCGTCCCGATGCCGCTGGGCGCGAGGACGCCGAGCCCGGTGACGACCGGCCGGACCGGGGCCTGCGGCGAACCGTCCCGGTGGGCGGGCCCCGTGGCCGTCGCGGCGGAGGCCTCCACGGCGGCGGCCTCCACGGCGGCGTTCATCGCGTCGGGGCGGCGAGGACGATCGCCGACTGGAAGCCACCGAAACCACTGCCGACCGACAGGGCCACGTCGACAGCGTGGTCCCGGGCGATGTTCGGGACGTAGTCGAGATCGCACTCGGGGTCGCGGGTGGTCCAGTTGGCGGTGGGGGGGATGACGTCGTTCTCGATCGCCAGGGCGCAGGCGGCGATCTCGATCGACCCGATCGCGCCCAGCGAGTGCCCGATCATCGACTTGATCGAGCTGACCGGGATGTCATACGCCCGCTGTCCCAGCGAACGTTTGAAGGCGGCCGTCTCGTGCCGATCGTTCTGCTTGGTGCCCGATCCGTGCGCGTTGATGTAGTCGATGTCGTCGGCCCCGACCCGCGCCGCGTCCATCGCGACCCGGATCGCCTCGGCCATCTCGACCCCGTCGGGGCGCAGTCCGGTCATGTGGAACGCGTTCGAGCGCGAGGCGTACCCACCCACCTCGCAGTAGATGTGCGCACCGCGCGACCGGGCGGCGGTGAGCTCCTCCAGGATGAGGACGGCGCAGCCCTCCCCCATCACGAAGCCATCCCGGCTGGCGTCGAAGGGACGGGAGGCGTGTTCGGGGTCGTCGTTGCGGGCCGTCGTCGCGCGGATCGCGTCGAAGGACGCCATCGAGATCGGGGAGATCGGCGCGTCGGAGGCACCGGCGATGACGATGTCGGCCTCGCCGTCGACGATGAGCTGATGGCCGTAGCCGACCGCGTCGATGCCCGAGGTGCAGCCGGTGGAGACCACGAAGGCGGGGCCGTGCGTGCCGAACCGGCAGGCCAGTTCGGTGGCCAGGCAGCTCGGCACCATCGCGTGGTAGAGGAACGAGCTGGCGTACCGGGGATCAACCTCCCAGTCCCGCCCGCTGTCGGAGACCTCGACGTACTCGTTCTCCAGGCGAGTGGTCGCGCCCACCGCGCTGCCGATGCTGACGCCGACGATCGGGCCGTCCCCGGAACCGTCCCCGGCATCACCGCCGTCCCCGGCATCACCGCTGTCCCCGCCATCACCGCCGCCCCGCAGGTCCAGGCCGCTGTCCTCGACCGCCTCCAACGCCGCGGCCAAGGCGAACTGCACGAACCGGTCGTTACGCGCAATCTCCCGGGCGGTCAGGCCGGCCGCCGCCGGGTCGAAGTCGCACTCGGCGGCCACCTGGGAACGGAACTGGGTCGGGTCGAAGAACGACAGTCGCCGCGTCGCGGTACGGCCGTCGGTCAGCAGGGTCCAGAACTCCTTGCGGTTGACCCCGCCGGGGGCGACCACCCCGACCCCGGTGACCGCCGTCCGTCTTGGTCCGCTCACTGTCCGGACCCGTGGGGCAAGGCGTCGACGGTGGGTGCCGACGGGGCGACCGGAGCGTGCGGGGCGACCGGGACGTGCGGGGCGTCCGGGTCTAGCGGTACCTCGGTGTCGACGTGGCCGAGATCGGGCCGGGGTGCCAGCGGGCTGAGGTGAAAGACGAGGAAGGCGGTCTCCTCGCCGGTGTTGACGACGCGGTGGCGCATCCCGATCGGGATGCACACCCCGTGGTCGGCCGGCAGGTCCTGGTACTGACCGTCCAGTCGGGCGGTCACAATGCCGCGCACGCAGTAGAGGAACTCCTCCGAGTAGGGGTGCAGGTGTTCGGTCACCACCTCACCCGGCTGGAGGGTCAGGGTGCCGAAAAAACCCGAGGTCGAACCCACGGTCACCGGGGAGAGCAGCGTGCGGACGTCACCGCCGCGCCGACGGTTGGGGGTCATGTCGTGAATGCAGAGAACCTTCGGAATCGCTGTCACGGAAGTCACCGGTCTCGTTCTCCTCAGACTTGTTCCGGCAGCGCGAGGGAGACCGGGGGCAGCTCGGCGGCGGCCCGCTCGACCTTCTCCCGGATCACCGACATCTCGCGGGCGGTGTTGGTGTTGATGCGGTTGGTCATCTGCTCGTCGTTCACCGGCGCCGACGGGCGCATGTGGAAGTCCTGCACCCAGCGCATGCGGGTGCCGGTGCCCTCCGGCGTGTAGCTCCAGTGGATGTGCATGTACTCGAACGGGCCGGTCTCGACGCGGTACGCGCGCACCTGCCGGGTGGCCGGGTCGAGTGTCCGCTCGGACACCCAACTCCACGCCGTCCCGTTCTCGTCGGGATGCATGGTCAGGCGAAACTTGAAGGTGTTCTCGTGGTGCTCAAGAATGTCTACCGAGGCGTATTCGGTAAAGAGGTCCGGCCAGGATTTCAGATCGTTGGTGATGGTCCAGACGGTTTCAATGTCGGCATCGATGAAAATCGAGTTGTCAGTGTGCCCGCTCACGTCGGCTCCGGTCGGCTTGGAAGGTATGTGACGTGGAAACTAACGGCGGATTCAGACCGTCTCGTGCTGGTCGAGAGCCGCGTTCACCGTGGCCAGGATCTCGGCGAGGGTCCAGCTCTCCGGCAGCTCGGCCGGGAGGTCCACCCCGAAGGTCCCGGCCACCTCCGCCGAGAGCTGGAGGTAGGCGAGCGAGTCGAGGCCGATGTCGATGAAGGTCACGTCCAGGTCCGTCGGCCGCTCGTCCGAGGGCAGACCGGCCTGTTCGACCAGGAAGTCAAGCAGGGCATCGGCCGACCATTGCCGGGGCATGTCGTACTCCCTTTTTCATTTTCGGGTTTCGGGGTTCACATGAAAAACTGGGCGTACCTGTGGGCGGAATCGAGGACGCAGTCGCTGATGACCGGCCGCGGCCGCAGCCGGCGAGCCCGGTACTCTGGCGGTGTACAGGAGCCCGGCCGTGTGTCAGGAGCCCGGTGGTGTACCGGGGGCTCAGCCGGCCGTCCACGAATAGAAACTCTGCGCCATCGCGTCCCCGGGGGTGCGCCAGGTCTCCGGGTCGTAGGCGGAGACGTATTTCCCGAGCTTTTTGCTCACGTCGACGAACAGCGGATGCTCATGGACGTTCTCGACGGTGTTTCTGACGTTAGTCGGAGCCTCGATCAGATGAAAGTAAAGGCCATGGAAGTGAAACAGGTCACGCCTGGTCACACCCACGATTCCGGGTAGTTCTCCGGCATCGGACTCGGCGAAGGTCGCCGCGATGGCGGGAGCGTCGGCAGGGTTCATCCTGGCCACGATGAGAGTCCGGTGTGACTGGCCTCCGGACGGCGTGGCGGGGTTCTGCGGACCGGTAACCAAGGGACCGGTGGCTGAGGGCACGAGAATCTCCTCGACATGTTCTTGGGAAACGTGTGTTTGACCCCAGGCAAGCACGGGTACCGCGTGCATGGCAAGCACGGGTACCGTGTGCATGGGCAGCTGGGCGGACCGGCCCTGACGGACCGACCTCGGCACCTTGCGCCGCGTTACAGGTGACAGGGGGAATCCGCCGACGAACATGAAGCCAGGCAGGAGTGACCGGTGCGCGACCACCGCTTCCCATCCGGCAACCCTTCTGAGGCAGCCCAGCGACCCTTCTGAAGCAGCCAGCCTTTCTGAAGCAGTCAGCTTCTTTGACTCATCGAGAGCATGGGGCCACGCGGCGCGGCTGTCCTGGATTTCCCCTGGCAGCAAGTTGCCCTGGCAGTCAAATGCCAACTGGCGCACACAAGAAGAACAACGTGGCTACAACCACCGTGAGCGGGCTTCCCGGTGCCCGGGGGTGGTCGATACGCCACCGGAGGAGAGCCGGGATCTCGATCTCGTGGGAACCACGCCGTCCACGCTCGGCCTCGGCCTGGTCGAGTATGGTGTTCTCTGGTCGGGGAGCCGGGGCCTCGTCTGGCCGACGTCGGCCGCTCTCACCTGACCGGGGCTATCGCCGGAGGGCCGCCGCGGCGCGAAAGCCGGCTGTTCAGAACCAGATGCTCAGAACCAGATGCTCAGAACCGGCCCGTTCAGAGCCAGCCGCGTTGCGCGGCGAGGGTACCCGCCTGGAACCGGCTACGGGCGTTCAACCGTGCCATCAGATCGGCGATCATGCGACGCACGGTGCGGACGGAGACGCCCAGGTGGCGCGCGGCCGCCTCGTCCTTCATGCCGAGGCTGAGCAGACGCAGCAGCAGCCGTTCGGTGTCGCTCGGCGCGTCGTCACCGTCCCCGGGAGCGGCTATCGCCTCGCTGCTCAGCGGTTCGGCGGCCTCCCAGACCCGTTCGAACAGGGTGAGCAGCAGGGCGGTCAGCTCCGGGGTGCGCACGAGCAGGGTCTGGCCGGTCGCGAACCCCCGGCCCAGTCGGACCAGGCCGATCCGCCCGTCGACCGCGGTGGCGTCCAGCCGGGGATCGTCGATCATCCGGGCGTCCAGGCCATGCGCCGCCACGGTCCGCACATAGCCGGCGCCGAGCTCGTCCAGGCGCATCGACCGGGGCAGGACGCTGCGCATCACCACGCCACGCCGCAACGCGCGCAGTTCGACCGGCATCACCTCGCGAGTCAGGGCCGAGGACCACTCGCGCCGAGTGTGCAGCGCGAGCACCTCCCGCTCGGCTCGCCCGACGATCGCGAGCAGCTCCGCACGGGCCTGGTCGGCGCCGTCTATCCGCCTTACCTCGACGGTGTCCCCGCCGGGACGGCTCTCCAGGTAGTCCGAGACGAAGGAGCTGATCTGCGCCCGGGCCAGGAGCAGCCGCTCATGGCGACGGATCAGCTGCTCGTGCTGCGCCTGGAGCAGGTGGTCGAGCCCGGCTTCGGGATGCACCGCGACGTAGTGACCGGCCCGTTCGCGCGAGGGCAGCAGCAGACCCAGCTCGACCAGACGATCACGCGCCCGCCCCGCGGCGACCAGCGGCTCGCCGAGCATCTCCGCCACCTGGGGCACGCTCAGGACCTCGTGGCACAGCCACAGCCGATAGGCGGCCAGGGTGACCTCATCGATACCGAAGAGATCGAGCACCTTCCCCTTCCTCGGAGCAGGATCGGGACGTGGCCGACGGACGCCGACCGGACCAGCCGTGCCCACCGGACCGACGCGGCCGCTCACCCCGACCGCTGGGGCAGGCCCGACCGGGACGCCTCCGCGGACACCACGTCGAGGGCGTGGCGGACCAGCGACACCAGGGACTGCCGGACCGACTCCCGCTGCCGGGCGTCGCAGAACACCACCGGACGGCGCGGATCGAGGTCCAACGCCGCCCGGACGTCCTCCGCCCGGTACTCCCGCGCACCGTCGAACCGGTTCAGCGCGATGAGGAACGGGATGTCGCGCTCCTCGAAGTAGTCGATGGCCGGAAAGGAGTCGGCCAGCCGCCGCGTGTCCACCAGGACCACCGCGCCGATCGCGCCGAGGACGAGCTCATCCCACATGAACCAGAACCGGTCCTGGCCCGGGGTGCCGAAAAGGTAGAGAATAATGCTATCGAGAAGCGTGATCCGACCGAAGTCCATCGCGACCGTGGTCGTCGTCTTCGAGCCGACCGCGCTGGTGTCGTCGATCCCTATGCTCGCGGCCGTCATCGCGGCCTCCGTGGTGAGGGGCTGAATTTCGCTCACCGAACCGACAAACGTCGTCTTCCCGACTCCGAACCCGCCGGCGATGATGATTTTTACCGGATGCGGCGGCGCCGTTTCCGGCGACCCCGTCCTAGAGGGCCTGTAGTCCATCGAGCACCTTTTCGATGAGGGCAATGGAAGGGCGGTCGGAGGGTCGGGCCGGTCGGGTCACGGTTACCAGGCCGGCGTCGAGCATGTCGCCGACGAGGACCCGCGCGACCCCGACCGGCAGATTCAGCCGAGCGGAGATCTCCACGATCGACTGCACGCGTTGGCAGAGCAGCGCGATGGCGCGCTGCTCATGCTCCAGCGTCCGCATCATCAGCCGGCCGTTGGGCGTGGTGGTCACCAACGCGACCAGCTCCAACGTCTGGTTCGTCGGCCGTGTCCGGCCCCCGGTGACAGCGTAGGGGCGGACGACCGGACCAGCCTCTTCGTCGAACCATTCGTCATCGCGCGACATATCCGGTCCTCCTGCCTTGAGAATTCTGCTGTCATCCGGTCGGTGATGGCGCAGGGGGCGACCGGCTGACCCACCAACCGATCGGACCCCCACCCGATCGCCGGGCCGAGGTCAGAGTGGCAGCGCGGACTGCATCTGAGCCCGGAGTTCCGGGGTGAGGAACTCGCCGACCCGGGTCACCAGCAGCGCCATCTCGTAGGCGATGAGACCGATGTCCGCGCCAGGGCTGCTGAGAATGGCCAGGCACGATCCGTCCCCCACCGCGGTGACGAACAGGAATCCCTCGTCCATCTCGACAATGGTCTGCCGAACGTTTCCACCCCCGAAGAAACGACCCGCGCCGCGCGCCAGGCTGTTGAATCCGGAGGCTACCGCGGCCAGTTGGTCGGCGGTCGCCCGGTCCATCCCGTACGAGGTGGCGAGCAACAACCCGTCGGAGGAAAGCGCAATCACATAGGTGACTTCGGGCACCTTCTTGACGAGGTTGTTGAGCAACCAGCTCATGTTCTCGGACGGCCCCAGCGGACGCATCAGGTCACCTTTCCTACATCGTCACCGTCGTTCGAAACCTGGCCGTCCGCCAGACCACGACCAAAGTTGTTCTGGAAGGACGACATCATACTGCGGATCTCTTCCGGGCTCCGTTGCGCGGCGAGCATTCCGGAACTCTCCTCGGGAATGTCCCGGCGAAGCTGCGGCGCGAGACTGGCCCGCCGGGTGCGCTTGGGCAGGCCCACCTCGGTGAAACTGACGGGCGGCTGGCCGTCCGCGCCAGGCCCGGCCGGCTCGGCGGGCTCGGCGGGCTCGTCTGAACGGGCCGAAGGCGCCGGGCGCCCGAGGGGGACGACCGTCTGGCCCATGGCGGGGGCGTCCTCGCGGTGGAATCCCCCGGAGTACCCCACCGGCCGGCCCAGCGGTGAGGTGAACGGATCGGTTCGGGTGGCCTCCCCCGGGTCGGCGGAGCCGAGGTCACCACCGCGCGACCGCTCCCTGGCCATGGGGCTGTCACCGAACAGCGAGGTGACACGGCCGCCGGGTCCGCCGTCGCCGCCATATCCGGAGCCGGGCGCACCGTTGTGGCCACCCGGACCGGGGACGTCCCGTCCGTCCCGGAGGGGCCCATCCCGGAAGGGTTCCTCCGGGAAGGGTTCGTCCCGGAAAGATTCGTCCTGCCCCGGACGGGCCGGCGGGCCGTCGGGGTCGTCCGACCCGGGCGTCTGGGGGTGGTCCGGGACAGCCTGGTGGGACTGGTCCCCCGCGGCCCTGCGGCCGCCACGCGAACGGCGCGACGGCAGCGGCGGGGGGGTACCGAAGCCGCGGGAGCCGGGCTCCTCGCCCGGCCCGCTGTCCGGGTCGGAACGCGGGGTCGAGGGACGCGGCGGAGCGTCCGAACGCCTGCCGTTGGAACGGTGCCGCGGGCGGTCGGCGACGAACCAGCTCGATCGCACCGTGGCGAAGACCGGCAGATCGTCGATGAGCGTTTCGTCCTGACCGTGCGCAGCCGCGGCCGCGTCCTCGGAGAGCGCGGGGGGACCGGCGAGGTCGCCGTCCGCGTCCACCAGCGACCCGCGGAACCGGTCCTCGTCGATGGCCGGGCCGTCGAGAGCCGGAACCCGCGTCATGGCAAGCGGCGGGGCGATCTGCGCGGGCTCCGGCCGGGCCTCCCCGTCGGGGTCGACCTGCCGCAGCAGCGTGGTCGGCACCAGGACGATCGCCATCGTGCCGCCATACGGCGAGGACCGCAGCTTGACCGAGATGGAATGCCGCTCGGCGAGCCGACCGACAACGAACAGGCCGAGACGCTCGCTGGTCGACAGGTCGAAGGGGGGCGGGTTGGCCAGCCGCTCGTTCACGGCGTCGAACTCCTCCGGACTCATGCCCAGCCCGCGGTCCTCGATCTCGATCACGAAACCGTTCGACACCTCGTGCCCGGAGACATGCACCGGCGTGTGGGGCGGAGAGAAGGAGGTGGCGTTCTCGATCAGCTCGGCGAGCATGTGGATGACGTCACCGACGGCGTGACCGCTGATGGCCCCTCCGTCGATCGACATCACCTGGACCCGGGTGTAGTCCTCCACCTCGGCGACGGCGCCACGGACGACGTCCTTGACCGGGACAGGCCGGCGCCAACCACGGGCCGGCTTGGAGCCGGACAGCACGATGAGGTCCTCGGCGTGCCGGCGCATACGGGTGGCGAGGTGGTCGAGACGGAAGAGCTCCTCCAGCTCGTCCGGGTCGGTCTCCTTGCGCTCCAAGGCGTCGATCACCTTGAGCTGGCGGTGAATGAGTGCCTGGCTGCGGCGGGCGAGGTTGAGGAACGTGTCCCCGATGCTCTTGCGCATCGCGGCCTGCTCCACCGCGGTCCGCACGGCCACCGCGTGCACGGTGCCGAACGCCTCGGCGAGCTGACCGATCTCGTCCTTGCTCCGGACCTCGACCGGGAATTCCTCCTCGGCCACGTCCACCGGCGACCCGCGGTGCAGACGGTCGACGACTCCGGGCAGCCGCTCGTTCGCGACTTCGAGGGCGCCGCGGCGCAGTCGGCGTAGGTCCCGGATCATCGGGCTCGCCACCAGGAGAGAAATCACCACCGACACCACGAGCACCAGCGCCACGCCGATACCGCTGACGAGCGCGTCTCGGGTGGCCGAACTGGCGATGTTCGCGCTGGCCGTCCCGAGATCGGCCGCGACCCGGCGTTCGACCTGCCGCATCGCATTGATCTTCGCGTCGGAGGCCTGCAGCCAGATCTGCGGGGTAACGGTCAGCGACTGGCCGTTCTGTACGGCGTTAACCGTGCCGTCACGCAATGTCGCGGCGGCCGAGATCGTCCGGCCGACCGTCACGTTGTAGAACTCCTGCTCGTCCGCCGTGGCCGTGGTGCGGAACTGGGCCAGCCAGGCATCCTCCGCCCCAGTCCTGGTCTGGATCTCCCGCAGCGTGGCCACATCTGTCTGCTGGAGGAGGATCACGCGGACGACGGCGCCGCGCTGGTGGGCGACCTGCTCCTTGGCCTGCGCGATACTCACCAGTGCGGTGGCACCGTTGACCAACGAGGTGTTGCGGCTTCCGGCCGCCACCTGGGCGTTGAGGGCGAGGAGGTCGTCCACGGCACCCAAGTAGAAAGCAATGTTCTGGTCCACCTGCGCCTGGTGCGCGTCGATCGCCTTGCGCTGCGCCGGGAGCTTGTCGAGGCGTTCCGAGATCGACGCGAGCGTGGTCGCCAGGGTGTCACGACCCGCCGCGGGCAGCGCCGCCTCACCGGCCCGATAGACGGCCAGGGCCTGGTCCACCGGGCCGCGGGCGGCGAGCGCCGCCTGCCCCTGAGCGACGGCCATGTAGTTGGAACCGACATAGGAGTTCGTGGCGTACCGCTCGACCTGCAGGGCCTGGACCAGATCGTTGCTTTTGATCGAGAAGTCGGCAAGTGCCTTGATGCGGTTGGCGACCCGCACGTTGTCGACGTTCCCCCGCACCTGTATCGCGCTCAGTACCGCGAGCGCAGCCAGGGGGACGACGAGAATCACCACTAGCTTCGAGCGGATGGGCCAATTCTGGAGCATCCGGTCCTCTCGTCCGGCACCCGGGAGTCGAGTGCCTCGTGTGCGGGGGGTGAGTAGTCGAGTTCCATCGGGACATGTCACCGGAAGACCACAGATGACAACACCGGGCCGGCGCATTGGAGTAGGCGGTCCGGGCATCGGGGGAATGTTCCGGGGGCGCGGACAACTGTAGCGGGTGAAGAACTAGCCCGGCTGGGGGCACCCGTCTTCAACTCAAAAGGATGGCGAGGTAGCACCGAGTGACGGACATTCGCGAGCGCGCAACGCGCAACCGGAACCCGCCCCCGAATTACATGAGCGCAGTCCGGACCAAACAACGGCGATGCGCACGAACTAGCACTGACGGGCAGCAGTCAGCGCTAACTGGCACAGATCCTCCGCGGCCACGAAGGCCCCGATCAACCGGCCGCACCGCGCTCGACAACGCAAGCACATCACATGTTGGCATGTTGCCGAAAGAACATCGCACGATCCGAGGC
>NZ_CDWWEW010000150.1:0-11493 GCF_977966315.1 Frankia sp. CeRuru1 | reverse complement strand
GAGAAAGGCAGGGAAAAGCGGAACACAGCCGCGGGGAGAGCGTGGAAGCAACAGCCGCAGACAGATCGACGGCGATGTCCGTACTCGCCCGCCGGACGCCGACCCATATGCGAAGAATCATCTGTCCGATTTCTCGCTGGCGCGTTCCACCTCGGCATTATGCGACCGGGACGCGGAGCCCGGGATACCGCGGGTACGCGACGTGCCGATCGGGCAGACGTTTACGTGTTCATAATCAGGGTGAGCGACGGCGGCAGCGGAATTAGATCCGCATGACAGCCGCGCCGAACGGAGCCCCTGCTGCCGCCGCCACACGCACCAGCCCGGCGGCGCGTGCCGCCGTGGCCTCGGCGTCCATCGGGGTCGAGCCGACCGCCAACACCTCGCCGATGCGGTCGCCCGACGAGCGCAGCGGCGGGATGGACGTGCCCGGGGTGACCGCCAGCGCTACCCGCCGCACCCCGGGCACCGCCCGCGCGACCTCGACGCCGTCGACCGCGTCGACCCGACCGGGCGGGGCACTCAGGAAGCGGATCGCCGCGGCGGCGCTCGCCACCGCGGCCGGCGCGGGCTGCCCCCCAGAGAGGATCTCCAGGTAGTCCGCGACCAGCGAGGTTCCGTAGGCCAGGTCGATGAGTTCGACCAGGCTGTCACCGGGGATCCGCCCGGCGCACTCGATGAGCACCGGGTCGTCCGGGCAGCGGGCGGTCAGCATCCATTCGGCGTGCAGGATGCCGTCCCGGAAGCCGATCGCCGCGATGAGACGCGTCAACGCGCGGCTCAGCACGGCGGTCCTGGCCGCGGGTCCGGGGGCCGGCACGACGTGCCCGGTCTCGACCGGGTGCCGCCCGGGCAGCACCCGCTTCGCCGTCACGTTGACGAAGCTCGGCACGCCGTCGCGAACCAGCGCCTCCACGCTGAACTCCGCGCCGACCATCCGGCTCTCCACCAGGTAGCGCCAGTGCAACGGGCGGTTGGGAAGCGCGCCGTCGTCGAGGGCGGCGACCGTCGCCGACCAGATGGCCGCCAGGTCGAGCGGCCCGTCCTCCACCGCGTCGAGGATCTGCACGCCGAGGCTGCCGTGCCGGTTGGCGGGTTTGAGCACCACCGGGCTCTCCACCCCGAAGGCCGCGAGGTCACCCGGGCCGAAGACCTCCCTCCAGCGCGGGGTCGCGATGCCCGCCGCCGTCGCCGCCCGGCGCAGCTCGATCTTGTCTGACAGGCATCGGGCGGCCCCGACTCCCGCGCCCGGCAGGCCCAGTGCGGCCGCGGCCAAGGCCGCAGCGGGGACGCTGTACTCCAGGGCCGGGACGACGGCGGTAAAGGGTCCCCCGGTGGCCGCCGCGGCGAGCACGACGGGGAGGAAGTCCTCGCTCTGGTGGTAGGCCGCCGAGAGCAGGGCCGCCACGCAGGGCAGCTTCTCGACAGCCGGCCGCACCCGCCGCCGGTCGATCAGATCCGGGTCCTCGACGAGGGTGACACTGCCCGGCGGCAGCGCCGAACCCAGCTGGTTGAGCAACGCCTGCCCGAATCCGATCACCAGGACACGCACGGGACGGTCTCCTCTCTTGGCATCCTCCCCACCCTCAAGGACGGGGCCTGCGCGCTACGTTTCCCGGTCACGTCGTCAGGCCTCGACCAGACCGCGGCCGCGGAACCCGGCGGCCGGATGCCTCCACACGATCCTCGACGTCGAAGGGAAGGACATCGAAGGGAAGAACGGACGCCGCATCGGCCGGTGACTCCGCGGGCGCGCCCGGTACCACTGCGGAGCCCCGGAAGAATGCGGCAGAAAAAGGCACCGTGGCTTCGACCACGACCGCTCTGAACAATAGTGGAAAAAATATCGTATGAATTTCTGAGATTTTCGGCAGGTTCGCCCCGGATCACTCATCCGGGGTTCGATCCGATAGCCCGGTGAAATTCGGAGTGGAACATTCGCCGTCCACCATTGAGATCCGTCAGGAGACGTTCCATCAGCATCACTCGGACGATGCTAACAGCCGCACACGACGGACGAGGTGGCAACCACGGAGCACCGGAAATGGTTACCCCTACTTAACATAGCGATCATGCAGGGGAGGACGCCGTCGGGAGACCGGCCGACCAGGCTCGGGGCCGGCCAGCTCCCCGGATCAGGACGCGCGGACTCCCGGCCCGCACGGACTCCGGAAGACCGGAACCAGCAGCGCGCCGCCACGAGTCGTCACGCGCCGCCACGAGTCGTCACGCACCGTCAGGCAACGAACTCGCCGACCAACCAGACGAGCACCATTGCGACGCCGGCGGCGAGCTCCACGACCACACCGACCCCGAAGGCGACAATCGCGGCCCAGGTCGTACGGCCCGCCGCTCGCGCATCCCCCAGCCGCGCCAGCTCGGCCAGGTAGATCCCGACCACTCCACCGATCAGGAGCCCGACGACCGGCACCACAAAGAAGCCGATGATCGCGCACACCGCGCCGATGGCCAGGCTGGGCCACGGCACCCCCCGACCGGCGGTAGCCCGAGCCGGCAGGACGTACTTGGTGAGCACCCCGATCACGAACAGCGCGGTCATGAGCGCCAGCACGATCCAGCGGCCGACTCCCCCACCGTCCGCGATCACCCACCACAGACCCGCGCCCCAGACCAGGACGAGGCCCGGTAGTACCGGGAGGACGACGCCAACCAGGCCGACGGCCATCACCAGAGCGACAACGAGCAGCCCGCCGGTACTTATGGCGCGACCTCCTTCACCGGCATCTCCCGATCTCCCGATCTCCCGCGACGGTAGCGTTGCTCCCCACCGCCGCGGCAGCACTGTTCTCCGCCATATTGTTTTCCGCCATGCGCCGACCCACCTCGGCGAAGGCGGCACGCAGTTCGGCAGGGGCGAGCACCACGACCCCGTCCGCCAAGGCACACAGTTGGCTGAGCGCCACCTGGAGCCCCTCCGTCGCGAACTCCACCTCCCGCCAGCCGTTGGCGTCAGTCGGGCCCGCCGCGGCGACGGCCTCCCCCGCGGCCAACGGATCGACGACCTGCCGCAGGCGGGTCAATGCAACCGGGGACAACCGCAGCCGACAGGTCCAACGCAGCAGGGTCCGGGCGAAGTCCTCGTTCGACGCGGCCCACCAGCGGGCGAGGGCGAAGCCGGCGAGCCGCTCGAAGGGCTCTGGCCGGACCATCGCGTGCCTCAGCCGCGCGACGCGATAGCTGCGCACGTCGGCCCGATGACGGGCGACAAGGTACCATACCCCCGCCTTACACACGAGCCCGAGCGGGTCGAGCCGGCGGGCGACCTCGCGGTCCCGCCGGGCGTAGCGGACGTCGACCCGATGCCCGGACCAGACCGCCCCGGCGACGGTGGCCAGGTGCGGGACGGCCTCGTCGCGATGGAACCAGCCAGGCGCGTCGAGGTGGAATCGCTCCCGTACCCGCGCGGCGCGCTCGCGGGGTTCCGGCGGGAGCGTGGCGAGGAGCTTGGTCCGGGCGGCCGCGGCGGACGCCGCCATCCCGAGTCCGCCCAGCACCTCTCCCCCGGCCCCGGCGAGGACCAGGGCGGCCGCCTCGTCGCCGGTCAGGCCGTCCAGCCGGGTGCGCCACCCGTCCAGCAGCCACACCCCACCGGCCCGCCCGGTCTGCGTCCACAGCGGCACGCCGGCCGCCTGCAGGGCAGCGATGTCACGGTGCACGGTGCGCACGGACACCTCGAGCTCGGCGGCCAGTTCGGTGGCCGTCGCCCGCCGCACGGCCTGCAGATGCAGGAGCAACGCGGTAAGCCGACTCGATCGCACGTCTGGGAAGCCTAGCCGTGAACCAGGACAGCAGATGGCAGAGTTTCCGGGTCACGATGGCGCGGTGACGACATCCTGGCGCGACTTCGAGACCGCGCAACCCGCCCTCGCCGAGACCGCACGCACCCGGTTCGCGGCATTCCGCCATCACATCCTGGCCACCGTGCGTGCCGACGGCTCCCCGCGCACGAGCGGAATCGAGACGAACTTCCGGTTCGGGGAGCTGTGGCTCGGGAGCATGCCGGATGCGCGCAAGTCCCGGGACCTGCGTCGCGACCCCCGGTTCGCCCTGGCCGCCAATCCCGGGCCGGGCCAGGACCTGGCCGGCGGCGACATCCGCGTCTCCGGGCGGGCCCGGTGGATCGACGATGAGGAGGTCCTGGCCTCCTTTGCCACCGAGGTCGGCCCGCCGACGCCGTTCGACCTCTTCCGCGTCGAGCTCACCGAGGTGGTCCGCACGAGCGTCGACGAGCCGGCCGGGGAGATCGTGCTGGAAAGCTGGCGACCGGGCTATCAGGGGGTGCGGGTGCAGCGCCGTGGCAACGGGCCGGTGCGCGAAGACTGGGCCGAAGAGGGGGCCAAAGAGTAGACCATTGCAAGCCGCGGGACGGCGTCAACATCGTTGACTATCATGATGCCATCAACGACGAGACCAACGATCCCACGGCACCCCGGTCCGGCGACGAGAGCCCAGGCTCCGAGGACACCCGGGAGGGTGACGCCGGCACGGACGATCCCGGCACGGACGATCCCGGCACACACGATCCCGGCACACACGATCCCGGCACGCACGACGGCGAGCCGGGAGGCATCGGGACCGCCGGCGCGGAGACCGGTAGGCGGCGAGGTCGGCGGGTCGGTTCCCGGCGGACCCCGCGGGGCACGCTGTCCCGGGAGGTGCTGCTGGCGGCGGCGATGGAGGTCGTGGACACGCACGGCGCGGGCGCGTTCAGCATGCGGGCCCTCGGCGCGTTCCTCGACGTGGATCCCACGGCGATGTACCGACACTTCACGACGAAGAACGCGCTGCTCGACGCGCTGACGGACACGGTGATCCGCGGGGTGGAGGAGCTGCCGGAGACCGACGACCCCCGCCGGGACATCCGGGAGAACTTCCGTCAGCTCCGGCGCTCCCTGCTGGCGCACCCGACCCTGGCGCCGCTGGTGCTGCGCCGCCCGCCCGGGGTGGGCGCCTACTGGGAGCGGGCTGATCACGCGGTCGCCCAGCTTCATCGCGCGGGCATGGATCCGGCCGACGCCGCCAACGTCTACCAGACGCTGCTCTTCTACACCCTCGGCCACACCCTCAGCGAGGCCCGCCAGCTCGCCCGGGCCGTGGAACGGGAGGGGGCCGGCGCCCGCAGCGGCCCGGTCGCGGCGGTACGCCCGCCGGCCGAACACCACCCGGACCTCTCCGAGGCGGCACCCCATCTACGGGAGGAGAACGAGGCCCAGTTCCTCGCGGGCCTCGACCTCATCCTGCGCGATCTTCCCCGGTAGCCGCGCCTACCCACGATGCCGGTTCCCGCCGTCACGCGGACGCTCACCGGCGGGCGCTGACCGATGAGGGCTCACCGATGAGGGCTGACCGGCGCGGGGCCCGGCTGTCATGCGCTGAGCTGGAGGCGTGGCCCGGCGAACGTCGCCATGATCTCATCAAAGGTTACCTCCGGCCGGTAGCCGGCACCCGGCGCTTTTTCACCTCGCCACCGGAGCGCGTCGAACTGCAAGGTCCACAGTTCGCTCTCCGTCGCCGGAAGCGCGACGACGACCGCATCGTCCTCGTCGTCCATCTGCCCGGTCAGCCAGGAGACCTGGTCCGACGGCAGCGCACAGACATACACCACCTCGCCCGCGGCGTTCGCCCGCACGGCGCGCAGTTGTTCCGCCTGGCTGTCCACGCCCAAGGCCGCGCCCAGACGCTCAGCGACCAGCTGCCGTTCCCAGGCGTCGGCATCCTGTGCGATCCGGACGATGACACCGCGCACCTCCAGCTCAAGGTGGATCCGCAGGTTGACGTCGGTGTCTCCGTCGAAGTACCAGGCGATCAGATCCGGCAACGCGGCACGAATCTCCTCGGCGGTCGTCTCGGCAGCCACCAGACCAGGACACTGCGGCGACCAGGCCGACCAGCAGGGGCCGTCCCGGCGAACCAGCACCGATACCGCCCTAGACACTATCGATCACCTCCAACGCCTCCTCGACCGTCAGCCCCACCTGCTTGACCAGTATCTGCCGGACGACCCCCGGCCCGACGGTGATCCGGTCATGAAAAGCGAGACGAAGTCGTGGACGTCCGTCCGCCTCCAGCCACCGGTGAGCTGAACCGTCCTGTTTTGTCACGCGATATCCCAATCGTCCAAGCACTCGCAGAAGCTGACGCGCCTTCAACGAGGGAAACTCCCCGGTCACGGAGAGCCAGCGGCCAGGAATGAAACCAGAAGAATCGCACGGATGGTCGTGCGGGCGAATGACTTCATCTCGATACTCCACGTCGTGGTCAAGGACGGGACGTCTCCATGGTAGCCGAGAAGAGAAGCAGGACAATAGACTCGGGAAAATGGCGAAGGATCTACCATCGCTACCTACCTGACATCAAGTTCCGTAGACTCATCGCAGTAGGACGAATGTCGCATTCATATCGCTATATCCGGCAAGCCGGCCGGGTTCCTGAGTACAGTCGGCGCGGCGGGTGGCTCGGGATGCGGCGTAGCGGGCACCGGGCGCTTCCGGCCAGGTGCGTCGTTTCAGGTACATCGTTCCGGCGGTCCGTAGCCGCCATCACCCCGAACTGGGAAGATCATATAGCGTAATACTCGGATTTCCGCTCGGAAATTGCCCACCTCGACTGCACCACCACACAGGGGCGGACCTCTTCCGGAAGGCTTTCCCGGGGAGGATCCGTTATTCTGAAAATCCGAGGCACGAGAACCGGGCGGCCTAGAACCGGGCGGCCTAGAACCGGGCGGCCTAGAACCGGGCGGCCTAGAACCGGGCGGCCTAGAACCGGGCGTTCTGGAGCCGGGCGTTCTGGAGCCGAGTGCACCGAGCGGCCCTGGCGTGCTCCCCCGCGCAGGTTACCTGCCCACGCCGCCTTGCTACGGTACAACCGTGCCCGCCGCCGCCCCGCTCGCCGTGCCGGCGCATCCCGGGCCTTCCCCAGGTTTCGCGTGGTGGGTCAGGACGGCATAACCCGCGCGAGTGCGGGAAAGGCCTGCGGACAGCGGTGACTTATCCGTACGGAACGGCCCAGACGTGCGGAACGGCCCAGACGGGCCATCAGGACCGCAAGGGCCACGAGAGCCAGACCACGAGAACGACGAGGATCGGAACGGCACATGAGGATGCTCGACGGGCGGTCGATGGCCGCCGAGATCGGCAGGTACGTGGTCGACGAGGCCGAGAGGCTGGCTGCGGCGGGAGTCACGCCGACCCTGGCGGTGGTCCTACCGACCGCGGATCCGGCCGCGTATTCCTATGCCGAGATCGTCGAACGGACCGCGGGCAAGGTCGGCGTGCGCTGTGTGCTGCATGAGCCGAAGGGCGAGCCGGCGGCAATCCTCGACACGATCGACACTGTCGCCGCCGACCCGACCGTACACGGGATCATCGTCCAGACGCCGCTGCCAGGCGGGCTGACCTCCCGCGAGGCCGGCGAGCACATTCCGGCGGCCAAGGACGTCGACGGGATGAACCCGAGCAGTCTCGGCCGGCTCGCGCTGGGCCTGCCGAGCTTCGCGCCGGCCACCGCCGCCGCGGTGGTGGAGATCCTCACCCGGGCCCGCATCCCGATGTCCGGCGCCCGGGTATGCGTGATCGGCCGCGGCCCGGTAGTCGGCAAGCCGGTCTCGCTGCTGTTGCTCGCCGAGGATGCGACCGTGACGATCTGCCACTCCCGCACCAAGGGACTGGTGAGCATCGCCCACGAGGCCGACATCATCGTGTCCGCCACCGGCTATCCCCGCCTCGTCAGCGCCGGCTTCGTCCGCCCGGGTGCGACCGTCATCGACGTCGGCACCGTCGTGACCGAGACCGGGCAGGTCGGTGACGTGGACGCCGCGGCCGTCTCGTCCGTGGCGGGCGCCCTCACCCCGGTGCCGGGCGGTGTGGGACCGGTCACCACGATGCTCCTGCTGCGCAACACGATCCGGGCGGCGCGCGCCGCCTGATCGGCGCGCACCCGCCGCCTGGCCTCAGCGGGGCCCGCATGTGCCTCAGCGGGGCCCGCAGTGGCCTCAGACGGAGCTGTAGACCGGCCCGGCGAGCCGTACCCGGTTACGACCATCGGCCTTGGCCCGGTAGAGCGCGGAGTCCGCACGGGCGATGAGACCGGCGAGGTCACCGCGGGGGCCGTGATGTGTCGCGACTCCCACGGACACGGTCACCGACAGGGGAGGCCGGCCCTCCAGCCAGCAGTGGGTTCCGGCGACCTGGCGGCGGATCCGTTCCGCGACATCGGCCGCGTTCTCCAGCTCGACCTCGGTGAGCAGCACCACGAACTCCTCGCCCCCGAACCGTCCGACGAGGTCCCGGGGACGGGTCGCCGCCCGCAGCGCGTCCGCCACCGCGATCAGGATGACGTCCCCGATGAGATGACCGAACCTGTCATTGACCCGCTTGAAGTGGTCGATGTCGACCAGGAGCACCGACAGCGGACGCCCCACCCGGCAGGCCCGGTTGATCTCGCGTTCCGCGACCTGGCGCCAGTACGCCGGGTTGGCCAGCCGGGTCTTCGCGTCGGACCGCGCGGCATGCAGGAGCTCGGCGTGCAACAGGCTGCGTTGCAGCAGCAGGACGGGGGGTGTGATCACCAGCATGAGCAACGGGTTCGCCGCCCACAGCACCGCGACCACGATCGACGAGCAGATCTCGGCGGCCTGCGCGGGCACGAGGTCGCGGCACGCATGCCGGAGCGGGATCCGGGCGGGGATGACAGATGACGGGACGACTCCGGTCCGGCCCGGCCGGCCCGGCCAGCCCGGCCGGGTCGGGCCGGCCGCCGCGCCGGACCACGAACCGAGGCCCTCCCGACCGCCGGGCGTCGCCATCCCCATCACGGTCAGCCTCATCCCCATCACGGTCAGCCTCGCCACGACCGGGTAGACCGCGACCGCGGTGAGGAAGGCCAGCACCGCGACGCCGGACCCGACGAGGTTGTCGACGGTGAACGGCCCTCGATCGGGGCTGAGCAACAGATGGACACTGGAGGCACAGAAGCCCGCGATGCCCAACGCCGCGGCGTGGAACACGCGCAGGTGCGGCGGCTGTATTGGATCACGACGGCCGGCGAGCCAGCACAGCGGCAGGCTGATAACCGCCGGGTAGAACGGCGGCAGCAGGACCGCCGCCGCCACCGTCCAGGTGGACAGCAGGTCATGGCGTCGGGTCCTGGGAACGGTCAGATCCTCACCCAGCCGTCCGGACGCCACCACGGCCAGCGCCCCGAGAACAACGAAGGTGGCGAAAGCCGCGAGGTCGGCCCATCGCGGACGCAGACCCGCCGCCGCGAATCCGGCCACACTCAGCCAGCAGAAGACTACGATCAACCCCCGCCGCATCAACCCCCCGGGCGCACGCCACAGCATCCAGCCGTGGCCGAGCAGGCGCAGCACGGCCAGGCGAGGTTCCGTGACGTGGGCGCCGGCCAGGCGTGGGCCGGCCAGGCGTGGGCCGGCCAGGCGTGGGCCGGCCAGGCGTGGGCCGGCCAGATGAGGGCCCAACGGCGGAGGAACGATCATCCGGGGGTCGACGGGCTCGGCGCTCGCGGGTGGGGCGGACGCTTCGCCTCGTGCCGCCCCGCGACCGGTCCGGGCAGGCGCGCCCGCTCCCTGCGTGGTCACCCCGCGGGCTCGCCGCCAGCCACGCCGAAGGGCGCCCACCAGAACGGAACCCGCGCCTCGCGCCAGTCGTATGCGTAACGGCATTGGTGGATGGCCTTCCTCGTTCTTGTCCACGGCCCTACCCGGCCGGAACCGCCCGGTGAATCCAACCTGGTCGCTGCTACTCACGGTAAATCCTCGAGAACGAAGAGTACGAAGGCGCTTCGCCAATTCGCAACCGTCCGAATGCCGGTTCTTAGCCGTTCCCGGCGTCGCCGAGCCGTGTTTTCTCCCCGGCACGCGCGCGATAGTTGCCCAGGAAATGGCACCTGACCTGCGACGACGAATGCCGGGCCGAAGGAGGCGTCACGACGGGCCGCCCGGTCGCGTCGGCTGCGGGACACCGCCGAGAGACCACATCCGACACGCCCGGGAAACGGCACGTCCGCCGCCCGGAGACCAGTGACGGCCGGAGAAGAGAGCACCGAGGGACCTGCTCGATGCCCGCCGTCCGCTCCTGGCTCCTGGCGGCGGAGGGACCGACGCGCCGGTGACGCGGACGAACCGGTGACGCGGACGAACCGGTGACGCGGCGATCAGCAGGTGATGCGGCGATCAGGTGGTACGGGCGACCGCCTCGACCATCGCGGCGGCCAGGGTGGCCACGTCGGCGGGGGAGATGATGAACGGCGGCATCGTGTAAACCAACCGTCCGAACGGGCGGACCCAGACCCCGAGATCCACCAACAGCGGCTGGATCACGGCCATGTCGACGGGCTCCCGCGTCTCGATCACCCCGATGGCGCCGAGTACCCGCACGTCGGCGACCCCAGGCAGGTCGGCGGCCGGGGCGAGCCCGGCGACGAGCCCGGCGGAGATCTCACGCACCCGAGCCTGCCAGGGCGAGGAGAGGAGCAGATCGACGCTGGCGTTCGCAACCGCGCTCGCCAGGGGGTTACCCATGAACGTGGGGCCGTGCATGAACGCGCCGGCCGGCGAGTCGCCGACGCCCGCCGCCACCTCGTCGGTGCACAGCGTCGCGGCCATGGACAGGTATCCACCGGTCATCGCCTTGCCCACGCACATGATGTCGGGGCTGATGCCGGCATGGCCGCAGCCGAACAGCTCGCCCGAGCGGCCAAACCCGACCGCGATCTCGTCGGCGATCAGCAGCACCCCGTAGTGGTCGCACAGCTCGCGCAGCCGCGCCAGCCAGCCCGGCGCGTACCACCGCATGGCTCCGGTGCCCTGCACGACCGGCTCGCAGATGACCGCCGCGATCTCGTCGGCGTGCCCGGCCAGCAGCCCCTCGATCTCGGCGACGTGAGCGTCCTCACACGGCTCGTCGAAGGCGCAGGCCGGGGCGGAGGCGAACAGATGGCGGGGCAGCAGATGGCTGAACAGGTGATGCATGCCCGCGTCCGGATCGCAGACCGCCATCGCGCCCGAGGTGTCGCCGTGATAGCCGCGCCGGATGGTGAGCAGGCGCGTCCGGCCCGGCCGGCCCCGCCCGGTCCAGTACTGCAGCGCCATCTTGATCGCGACCTCGACGGCGACGGAACCCGAATCGCACAGAAAGACCCGCCGCAACGGATCCGGCGTGATCGCCACGAGGGTCTCGGCGAGGGCCACCGCCGGCTCATGGGTCAGACCGCCGAACATCACATGGGACATCGTCTCGAGCTGCCCGCGCACCGCCTCGTCGAGCACGGGATGCCGGTAGCCGTGGATCGCCGCCCACCACGACGACATCCCGTCGATCAGTTCCCGGCCGTCGGTCAACATCAGCCGGGTCCCCGCGGCGGATGCGACCGGGAAGAGCGGCGTGGAGCCGGACACCGAAGCATACGGATGCCAGACCACCCGCCGATCGCGGGCGACGAGGTCGCCCGCGA
>NZ_CDWWEW010000149.1:0-11799 GCF_977966315.1 Frankia sp. CeRuru1 | reverse complement strand
CGCCATTCCACGAGATGCGCCGAGTACAACCGCTCCCGACGCAGGATCGCACCCTTCTCACCATGCTCGGCCGCGTCGTACTCCGCGAGGATCCGCGCCTTGTACTCCGCCGTGAACGTCCGCCGCTTCGCCTTCGGCTCGACCTCCGGGTCAGGCCGCCCCACCACCGGCTCGGACTCGTCCACCCGACCATCATCGGCCAGAGCCCGCCCGGCCGTCAGCATCATCGTCACGATCTACCTCTCCCAGCCCCGCCCAAGTCAGCCTAGATGGAAAGTACTGCCTGTCTCGTCTCATCTTGGCAGGTAGGGGCGCAGGGGGCGAGGATGAGGGATGATGCCAGGGTAGGAGGCGCTGCCGGTCCGGAGGTGGCTGGAGGGGACGGGGCGATATGACCCGTCTTCTGTTCGTGGAGGACGAACCGCAGCTGCTGCGGGCCATGCGGATCACCCTGCGCGCTCGGGGGTTCGAGGTACGCACAGCGGTGGACGGCCGGCACGCGCTGTCGGAGGCGGCGTCGTGCCCACCCGACCTGGTCATTCTGGATCTTGGCTTGCCCGACATGGACGGCGTTGAGGTCATCCAGGGGCTACGGGGTTGGACCGGGGTTCCCATCATCGTGTTGTCCGGTCGCGCCTCGGGTCACGACAAGGTGGCCGCGCTCGACGCCGGCGCCGACGACTACGTCACGAAGCCGTTCTCGATCGACGAGCTGCTGGCCCGGATCCGGGCCGTGACCCGCCGCGCCGCCAGCGCGGAACCGGTGACCGTTGTCGACCTCGGCCGGTACCGGATCGACCTCGGGGAAAAGCGAATCAGCCCACGAGACAGCGCCGACGCCGACGCCGACGCCGACGCGAGCGCGGGCGCGGGCAGCGGTCGTGAGGGTCCATCCGCGACCGGTGGAGAGGACAAGCCGGACGGTCTACGCCTCACCCCGACAGAATGGCGGCTGCTGGAAGCACTGGTACGCCACCCCGGCAAGCTCATCAGCCATCAGCAGCTGATCAGTCAGGTCTGGGGTCCCGGCGTGGCGGACGACAGCTCCTCGCTCCGCCTCTACATCAACAAACTGCGTCGCAAGCTCGAACCCGACCCGGCCCGACCCCGCTACCTGACCACCGAACCGGGCCTGGGCTACCGCTACCAGCCGTAACCACCACGCCTCATTAGCACTCACGGTAGCGCCAGGACACCCCAGCGCCAGGACACCCCAGCGTCAGGACGCCATGGCGTCAGGACACCCTTCGCGGGGATCACCTGGACAAGACGGGGCGGACCGGCCTGCTCCCCGCCCGGGCGGCCGTCCGTGGACCACCGAGAGGTGTTCTGCGTCTCATCCGGGTTGCGCACACCGGGTTGTGCGCGGGTGCGGATCTCGTCCGGGCCGGATGCCGTGTGAGCACCGTGTTGAATTTTCGGGATTGGGCGTCATTGGACCGTTAGCTTCGCTGGTCCGCTGGCGGCAAGGGCTAGATACTGGCAGCTGCCATCAGGCCAGGACGCCAGCCAGGGCGGCGCATTTGTTCCGATCTCATCCGAATCCGAGCTCATCCAAAGTAGAAGGCAGGAGTTCCGTGCGTGACGTTGTCTTCGTGCTGCTGACCCTTGCGGTGTTCGCGGTACTCGGGCTAACCCTCAAGGCAGTGGAGAAGCTGTGAGCGTGGAGAACATCGCCGGCCTGATCCTTGCCGTAGCCCTCGCGATCTTCCTCGTGGCGGCCCTGCTGTTCCCGGAGCGGTTCTAGATGGGCACGAACGCCGCGGGCGTCATCTTCATCGTCTCGATGGTGCTGGCTCTTACCCTGACTTACCGGCCATTCGGCGACTATATGGCCCGGGTGCATACGAGCGGGAAGCACCTGCGGGTGGAACGCGGTATCTACCGGCTGATCGGGGTGGATCCGGGCGCCGAGCAGCGCTGGTCGGTGTATGCCCGCAGCGTGCTGGCGTTCTCGCTCGTCTCGGTGCTGTTCCTGTACCTGTTCCAGCGGGTGCAGAACCACCTGTGGCTGGCGCTGGGCCTGCCGGCGGTCAAGCCGGACCTGGCGTGGAACACGGCGGTCAGTTTCACCACGAACACGAACTGGCAGGCCTATTCGGGTGAGTCGACGATGGGCCATCTGGTCCAGATGTCCGGCCTGGCGGTGCAGAACTTCGTGTCCGCCGCGGTAGGTATCGCGGTGGCGATCGCGGTGGTGCGCGGCTTCGCCCGGAAGAAGACCGACCAGCTGGGCAACTTCTGGGTGGACCTGGTCCGCACCGTCGTGCGGATCCTGCTGCCGGTCTGCGCGCTCGCGGCGATCGTGCTGATCGCCGGCGGTGCGATCCAGAACTTCCACGGGAACACCACGGTCCCCACCCTGGCCGGGGGGGAGCAGGCGGTCACCGGGGGTCCGGTCGCCAGCCAGGAGGCCATCAAGGACTTCGGCACCAACGGCGGCGGCTTCTACAACGCCAACTCCTCGCATCCGTTCGAGAACCCGACCTCCTGGACGAACTGGTTCGAGATCTACCTGCTGCTGTCGATCGGGTTCGCGTTGCCGCGGACGTTCGGCAAGATGGTCGGCAGCACCCGGCAGGGGCTGGCGATCGTCGCGGTGATGGCGGTGCTGGCGCTGGGCAGTCTGGGAGCCAACGAGGTGTTCCAGGCGATCCACCACGGCACGGTGCCGACAGCCGTCGGGGCGGCCCGGGAGGGTACGGAGACCCGGTTTGGTGTGCCGGACTCGGCGCTGTTCGCCACGGCCACGACGCTGACGTCGACCGGGTCCGTCGACTCGTTCCATGACTCGTACACCAGCCTGGGTGGCGCGACGCTGCTGTTCAACATGATGCTCGGCGAGGTCGCGCCCGGCGGCACCGGATCGGGACTCTACGGGATCCTGGTCCTCGCGGTGATCACGGTGTTCGTCGCGGGTTTGATGATTGGACGAACGCCGGAGTACCTGGGCAAGAAGATCGGCAGTCGAGAGATCAAGTTCGCCTCGCTGTATTTCCTCACGATGCCGGTCATCGTGCTGGTCGGCACCGGCCTGGCGATGGCGCTGCCGGGGGAACGGGCGGGGATGCTCAACAGCGGGCCGCACGGCCTGTCCGAGGTGCTCTACGCCTTCACCTCGGCGGCGAACAACAACGGCTCGGCGTTCGCCGGCATCACGGTGAACACCGACTGGTATAACACCGCGCTCGGCCTCGCGATGGCCTTCGGCCGCTTCCTGCCGATGGTCTTCGTGCTGGGGCTGGCCGGATCGTTTGCGAAACAGCAGCCGGTGCCGGAAACCGCGGGGACGCTGCCGACCCATCGCCCGCAGTTCGTGGGGATGCTCGTCGGCGTCACCGTGATCATCGTCGCTCTCACCTTCTTCCCGGCGCTCGCGCTCGGTCCGCTCGCGGAGGGTCTGCACTAGATGTCCACCTCGACCATTGCGGGTACGCCGGTTCCGGCGCCCGCGCCGACCCCGCCGCCGGCTCCCCGGCGGGTACAGGGGGGGCTGCTCGACCCGACGATGCTCCTGCGGTCGACGCCGGACGCGCTGCGCAAGCTCGACCCGCGCACGCTGTGGCGCAACCCGGTGATGTTCATCGTGGAGATCGGCGCGGTGTTCACTACTGTCCTGGCGATTCGGGACGAGACCGCGTTCAGCTGGCTGATCACGGTCTGGCTCTGGCTGACCGTGTTGTTCGCCAACCTCGCCGAAGCGGTTGCGGAGGGCCGCGGCAAGGCCCAGGCGGACGCGCTACGCCGCACCAAGACTGACACGATCGCCCACCGGCTGCGCGACGACGGCCGGCTCGAGGAGGTGCCCGCGCCGCGGCTGCGGCAGGGCGACACCGTCGTCGTCGAGGCGGGTCAGTTCATCCCCGGGGACGGCGACGTCATCGAGGGGATTGCCAGCGTCGACGAGTCGGCCATCACCGGTGAGTCCGCGCCGGTGATCCGGGAGTCCGGCGGTGACCGCAGTTCGGTGACCGGCGGCACCCGGGTGCTGTCGGACCGGATCGTCGTGCGGATCACTCAGAAACCGGGCGAGAGCTTCATCGACCGGATGATCGCGCTGGTGGAGGGGGCGAATCGGCAGAAGACCCCGAACGAGATCGCGCTGAACATCCTGCTGGCCGCCCTGGCGCTCACCTTCCTGCTCGCTGTCGCGACCCTGCAGCCGTTGGCGATCTTCTCGAAGGCGCAGCTGCCGGGCGTGCCGGACACCAGCGCGCTGAACGGCGACGGCCTGTCCGGGATCGTGATGGTGTCGCTGCTGGTCTGCCTGATCCCGACGACGATCGGCGCGTTGCTGTCCGCGATCGGCATCGCCGGCATGGACCGGCTGGTCCAACGCAACGTGCTGGCCATGTCCGGCCGGGCCGTCGAGGCCGCCGGCGACGTCAACACCCTCCTGCTCGACAAGACCGGGACGATCACTATTGGCAACCGGGAGGCGCGGGCCTTCGTCCCGGTCGGCGGCACGTCGGAGAATGACCTGGCCAGCGTGGCCCAGCTGTCCTCGCTCGCGGACGAGACCCCCGAGGGCCGCTCCATCGTCGTGCACGCGAAGAACACCTACGGCCTGCGGGAGCGTAGCCCCGGTGAGCTCAGCCACGCCCGGTTCGTGGCGTTCACCGCCCAGACCCGGATGTCCGGGGTCGACCTCGATGCGATCGACGGGGGGCCGAACCGGCAGGTGCGCAAGGGAGCGGCCAGCGCGGTGATCACCTGGGTGCGAGATCGTGGTGGCACCGTGCCCGCGGAGACCGGGGAGATCGTGGACGGCATCTCCGCTTCCGGCGGCACCCCGCTGGTCGTTGCCGAGGCCACCGATGGCGGCACGGCCCGCGTCCTGGGCGTGATCCAGCTCAAGGACGTCGTCAAGCAGGGCATGCGTGAGCGGTTCGACGAGATGCGCCGGATGGGCATCCGCACCATCATGATCACCGGTGACAATCCGCGGACCGCCCGGTCGATCGCCGAGGAGGCGGGCGTCGACGACTTCCTCGCCGAGGCCACGCCCGAAGACAAGATGGCCCTGATCAAACGAGAGCAGGCTGGCGGCAAGCTCGTCGCAATGACCGGCGACGGCACCAACGACGCCCCTGCGCTCGCCCAGGCCGATGTCGGCGTGGCGATGAACACCGGCACGTCGGCCGCCAAGGAGGCCGGCAACATGGTCGACCTCGACTCCAACCCGACGAAGCTGATCGAGATCGTCGAGATCGGGAAGCAGCTGCTCATCACCCGCGGGGCGCTGACCACCTTCTCGATCGCCAACGACATCGCCAAGTACTTCGCGATCATCCCGGCGATGTTCGCGGCGATCTATCCCGGGCTGGACACGCTCAACCTCATGCGGCTGCACAGCCCGCAGTCGGCGATCCTCTCCGCCGTCATCTTCAACGCGCTCGTCATCCTCGCCCTGATCCCGCTGGCGCTGCGCGGCGTCCGTTACACCCCGTCCAGCGCGTCGGCGATGCTGCGTCGCAACCTCTACATCTACGGCGTCGGCGGTCTGATCATCCCGTTCGTCGGGATCAAACTCATCGACCTTGTCATCCAGTTCATCCCGGGAGCCCGGTAACCATGCCTGTGACCCGACTTCCCTCCTTCGTGCGGCAGCATCTCGCCGCCTTCCGCGCACTGCTCGTGCTGACCGTGCTCACCGGCATCGCCTATCCGCTGGTCATCACGGCCATTGCGCAGCTTCCCGGGCTGAAGGACAAGGCGAACGGCTCGTTCGTCACGAACGCCAGCGGCCAGATCGTCGGTTCAGCCGAGATCGGCCAACTGTTCACCGACGACAAGGGCAACCCGATCCCCAAATACTTCCAGTCCCGCCCGTCGGCGGCCGGCGACGGGTACGATCCGACGTCAACGTCCGCGTCCAACCTCGGCCCGGAAGACATTGTCGACAGTTTCGACGACCCGGCCACCAAGGACGAGGACGAAAGCAGCCAGAGCCTGCTCACCCAGGTCTGCGCCCGCAGCAAGGCCATCGGTGACCTGGAAGGGGCCGACGGCCGGCGTCCCTTCTGCACCGCGAACGGCGTCGGCGCGGTCCTGTCGGTGTTCCGGACCGGCGGCACCACCGGACCGGTCACCCGGGCCGTCAGCATCAACGAGGAGTGCCCGGCCGCGCCCTTCGTCGCCACGTACCAGGGCGTCAAGGTCGAGTGCACCAAGCCCGGCGAGGACTACTCGGCCGGCATCACTGTGCCGATCAAGGGGCCGGGTAAGGGCACGGACAACCCGGTCCCGGCGGACGCGGTCACCGCTTCCGGTAGCGGCCTCGACCCCGACATCTCCCCGGCCTACGCCTACCTGCAGGTGAACCGGGTCGCGAAGGAACGCGGCCTCGACCCGGCCACGGTCCGCGCGTTGGTCCACGACCACGAAGACGGCCGGTCGCTGGGCTTCATGGGCGAACCCACGGTCAACGTCCTCGCCCTGAACCTGGCCCTCGACAAGAGGACCAGGTAACGGGACGCTCAGCCCCGAGGACACCCCCGGCGGAGGCCTCACGATGATTCGCACCCTGCCCGCCGTACCGCCCGGTTCACTGCCGGGAGATGACGCGTGACCAGCGTGCTCGTGGTGGACGACGACCCACGGCTGCTCCGCGCGCTACACATCACCCTGCGCGCCCGCGGCTACCAGGTCACCGTCGCCGCGGACGGAAGCCGCGCGCTCGCCGCCGCCGCCGAACACGAACCCGACATCATCCTGCTCGACCTGGGGCTTCCCGACCTCGATGGCGTCGACGTCATCCACGCCCTGCGCGGCTGGACCGCCGCCCCGGTCATCGTGCTCTCCGGGCGCGCCGGCAGCAGCGATAAGATCGTAGCGTTGGACGCCGGTGCCGACGACTACGTCACCAAGCCCTTCCGGGTCGACGAACTGCTCGCCCGGCTGCGCGCCGTCGTCCGGCGCACCCCGCCGCCCACCGAACCGCTCACCGTCGCCCTGGGCGACTATCTGATCGACCTCGACGCACGGCGCGTCACCCGCAAACCCGACAGCGCACGCCCGGACGGTCCCGCCGAGGTCCGGCTCACCCCCACGGAATGGCACCTGCTCGACGTCCTGGTCCGCCACCCCGAAAAGCTACTGACCTACCGGGATCTGCTGCCCCAGGCCGGCGGTCCCGCCCCCAAGGAGCAGAGCCACTACCTGCGCCAGTACATCGGCCGGCTGCGCCACAAACTTGAACTCAACCCGGCACAGCCCCGCCACCTCATCACCGAGCCAGGCATGGGCTACCGGTTCCAGCCATGACCTCGTTATCCACATGTGACCTCGTTGGCCAGCCATGACCTCATCGTCAAACTATGACCTCGTTGTCTGTTGACCGTCCCGCGATCTGAGGACCGCACCGCCCGCCGGCTGGGCGGACCCGCCGACCGTCGCGACCGGCAGCGTTACCACCATGGTCAGGCCCCCGCCGGGGGTGTCCTCCGGCGTCAGGGTGCCGCCCATCGCCTCCGTCAGGCCCCGGGAGAGCGCGAGGCCCAGCCCGATGCCGCTGTCGTTGTCGGTGTCGCCCAGCCGCTGGAACGGCGTGAACGCCTGGTCACGCTCCTCCGCGGGCAGTCCAGGCCCGCGGTCGATGACCCGCAGCTGGATCCGGTCGCGCAACGCACTAGCGGTGATCAGCGGGGGCTGGCCCGGGGGTGAATAGCGGGTCGCGTTGGACAGCAGGTTGGCGATCACCCGTTCCAGTAGCGCCGGGTCGGCGTAGGCCAGCGGAAGGTCGTCCGGGACCGTCACAGCCACGTCGCGAGCTGCCGGGCCCAGGTCGCGCAGCACGCCGGGAATCACGTCGTCGAGCCCGACCGGGGCGGGGAACACGCTCAGGCGTCCAGCCTGCAACCGGCTCATGTCGAGCAGGTTCTCCACCAGCCGGGCCAGATGGTCCAACGCTTCCTCAGCGGTGGCGAGCAGTTCCGCCTGCTCCTCGGCGCTCCACTCGACCTCGTTGCCGCGTAGGTTCGCGACTGCCGCCGAGGCCGTGGCGAGCGGGCTGCGCAGGTCGTGGCTGACGGCAGTGAGCAGGGCGCGGCGGGTGCGGTCCGCTTCGGCGAGTGGCCCGGCTTCCGCTGCCACCTGGGCCAGCCGCCGCTGTTCGAGGGCGACCGCGGCCTGCGCGGCGAAGGCGGTGAGTACCCGGCGGTCCGCCGCGGGCAGCGGCCGGCCCCGCAGGACCAACGTCAGCTTCTCGCTGACCGGTACTTCCGTGTCGGCCTCGTCCGGCCGCAGGCACGGGTCGGGCCCGGCGCTGTCGACCACCCGCCAGCCGTGACGGTCTGCCTTGTGGGCGCCGTTCTGACCGCCCTCGGCTGCGCGTTCGAGCAGGGCGACCGAGGTCAGCCCGAACGTCTCCCGCACCTGCGCGAGCAGTGCCGGCAGCGCCTGCTCGCCACGCAGCACGCTCCCGGCCAAGGTCGAGAGCATCTCCGCCTCCGCGGTAGCGCGTACCGCCTGGCTGGTCCGCCGGGCGGCCAGGTCGACCACGCTGCTCACCATCACCGCAACCGCCAGGAACGCCAGGAGTGCGAGCACGTTGTTACTCTCGGCGATGATGAAGCGGTGTATTGGTGGGATGAAGTAGTAGTTCAGCAGCAGCAAGCCGCCAAGCGCGGCCAGCAACGCCGGCAGCAGGCCGCCCACCAGCGCCACGGCGACCACCACGATCAGGAACCCCAGCACGTTGCTGGTCAGGTTGAGATCGGTCCGCTGGTGCGTCAACGCAAGGGTCAGCAGCGGCAGCAGCACGACCGCGGCCAAGACACCGGCAAGCCGCCGCCGGAGGGTCAGCCCACGGGCCCGGCGGGGCAGCAGCCGCCCCTTGCCCACCTCCTCGTGGGTGACCAGGTGCACGTCGATCGGCCCGGACAGTTTCGTTGTCGTGACGCCGATACCAGGGTCGATCATGTGGGCCAGCCGGCCGCGCCGGCTCGCGCCGAGCACGAGTTGGGTCGCGTTCTCCGCTCGGGCGAATTCCAGCAGCGCAATGGGAATGTCGTCCCCGGCCACCTGGTGGTAGCTGCCGCCCAGGCTCTCCACCAACACCCGCTGCCGGGCCAGATGCGCGGGCGACGCACCGGCCAGGCCATCGGATCGGGTGACGTGGACCGCGAGCAGGTCCGCACCCTTGGCGCGATCCGCGATCCGCGCCGCCCGGCGGATCAGGGTGTCGCCCTCAGGGCCGCCGGTCAGTGCGACAACCACCCGCTCCCGCGTCTCCCAGATGCCGGAGATCTGGTGCTCGGTGCGGTAGTGATCGAGCTGTTCGTCCACCTTGTCGGCCAGCCACAGCAGTGCCAACTCCCGCAGCGCGGTCAGATTGCCGACCCGGAAGTAGTTGCCCAGCGCGGCGTCGATCTTGTCTGGGCCGTAGATGTTGCCGTGGGCCATCCGCCGCCGCAGCGCCTCCGGTGTCATGTCGACCAGTTCGACTTGTTCGGCGGCGCGTACCACCGCGTCCGGCACGGTCTCCCGCTGCGGGACTCCGGTGATCCTTTCCACGACGTCGTTGAGCGACTCCAGATGTTGGATGTTCAACGTCGACAGCACGTCGATGTCCGCGTTCAACAGCTCGTGGACGTCCTGCCAACGCTTGGCGTTCCGGCACCCCGGGACGGTCGTGTGCGCCAGCTCGTCGACGAGCACCACCGCTGGCGCGCGGGCCAGGATCGCATCCACGTCCATCTCAGTAAAGGTGGCACCGCGGTAGGAGACCGTGCGGCGGGGCATGATCTCCAATCCGTCCAGCAACGCGGCGGTCCGCGGTCGCCCATGGGTCTCCACCAGCCCGACCACGACGTCCGTTCCGCGCGCCTTGCGCCGCTGAGCCTCACAGAGCATGTCGTAGGTCTTGCCCACCCCCGGCGCCGCGCCGAGGTAGATCCGCAGTCTGCCGCTCGCCATACGCCCCAGTGTCCGCGTACGAGCCGCCGCTCACGAGCCTGCGGGGCGATACGTAACCGGCTGTTCGAGGAAGCCGGAGCGGGCTGTGCAATCCACACCGGCGGCAACCTCACGATACGTGGGCCAGCCGACGCCCTCGTCCTCCTCGCGCTGGTCACAGCCACCGCCGCTGCCTGAAGATCACGTACAGCATAATGGACACCAAGGCCATCAGGCCGAGCGCGAACGGGTACCCGAACTCCCAGCTCAGTTCCGGCATGGTCTCGAAATTCATCCCGTACACAGTGCCGATCAGGGTGGGCGCGAAGAGGATGGCCGCCCAGGCCGAGATCTTCTTGACCTCCTCGTTCTGCGCGAGGCTCGACTCGGTCAGCGTCTTCATCTCCTCGTTCTGCCGCTGCCCGACCAGCGCGGCGTTGACGGTCAGGATGTTCGCCAGCAGTTGGCGGAACCCCTCGATCCGCTCCACCACGCCCACCGCGTGGTCGGACACGTCCCGCAGGTACTGCTGCAGCTCGGGGTCCACGCCGTACTTGGCGAACCCCGCGGCCAGCGCGTCCAGCATGCCCAGCAGCGGCTTGGCCGCCCGCTGGAACTCGATGACCTCACGGGACAGCTCGTAAATGCGCCGGCTCACCGCCGGAGCTCCCCGGAACACCTCGGTCTCGATCTCGTCGATGTCGTTCACCAACCCGTCCACCACCGGGGCGTAATCGTCGACGACCCGGTCCAGGATTGCGTACAACACCGCCTCCGGGCCGTGGGCCAACAGCTCCGGGTCGGACTCCATCCGCCGGCGCACCCGAGGCAGATCCGGCGTATCCCCGTGCCGAACTGTGATGACGAAGTCGTCCCCGACGAAGACGTGCAGTTCGGAAAAGTCAACCTCTTCCCGCGCGTCGTCATAACGGGCGGCCCGCAACACCACGAACAGGGTCTTGCCGTACCGTTCCAGCTTCGGCCGTTGATGTGCCTGCACCGCGTCCTCGATTGCCAGCTCGTGCAGGTCGAACTCGGCCGCGATCGAAGCGATCTCCCGCTCGTCCGGGTGGACCAGACCGATCCACGCCAGATCTTGCTTGTTCCGGCCCCGGCGGTCCCGCAGCAACTGGTAGGTCTCGCCCAGCGAGCCCGGCCGCGCCAAGCGCCGGCCCGCGGCGTAAAACGCGTTCTCCACGACAGTCATCACGTCAGCTCCCCGGGCCGCGAACGGCATCCGCGTCCGCCCGCATGGTTGTGTCGGCAGGCTCAGGCGAGGGGGGTCACCGAGGCGACGGGGGTCACCGAGTCAGCCCAAGACAGACGGCAACTATGGCCGGGACTCATCCCGCCACCCCCCTTCCACCAGGCGCCCGCAGGCGCGACTAGTCCAGGCGGGGTGACCGCGACAACCACACCCGGCGGAAGCCGGGCGACACCGAGCACCCCTCCTCGTCAGAGCTTTGGCACTGCGCGGCGTAATCCCCACCGGGAAGCCACTTGGGCTCACCCCTTAGCCCGGGGAGAGCTGTCCTGACCCGGGGCGTCTCTCGACGTTCAAGGTCAGTGGCCTATGTCCGCGCAGACGCCTCACCGAACGAGGTGCTGCCCGGCCAGGATGCCCCCGCACGCCAGCTCGTGTCAATGTCGGCAACCGGACCAAACGGCGCGCACCCCGACGAAACACACGTCCGGGCCGGACCACGCCAGTGTCGCCACCCGCGCGCCTCGCCGAGGTGACCTGCGCCACCCGGATGTTTCCCGCGGGCGGGTCGGTTCTTGGCGCGCATTCTCGGTCTCGATCGTCACTGGGGCTGGTTGATCCACATTCGGGTGGGGAGCGGGGCGGCGTGGGACGGCGGCGGAATCGCCCTCGGCATCGATGCCGACGTCGTCTCCCGA
>NZ_CDWWEW010000148.1:9334-12056 GCF_977966315.1 Frankia sp. CeRuru1 | reverse complement strand
CCCCACGCCCCGCCCACTTTTCCCTGCCAGCATTGATTTTCACTGGTGGAGCGGGGCCCTCGCCCGACGGTTGGCCGAACCGGGGGCGACGGATTCAGGCTGTCGCGCCGACCCCGCCGAGTGTGTGAGCTACATCACGCTGGATGCCGGAAGACCCGGGTGGCACGGCGTCGCCGGACGGTCCGGCCTGGCCCCCGGCCGGACCATCGCCGGCCAGCAGCGGCCAGGCACGGTCCTTGTCGGAGATCACCGAGACGGGCAGCGGCCAGACGATGCCCAGCCGCGGGTCGTCGAAGCGCAGCCCACGGTCGTGTCCCGGCGTGAACGGGACGTTCATCTGATAAGTCGCCTCGGTGGAGTCGACGAGCGTCTGGTACCCGTGCGCCAGGCCCGCGTCGATGAACAGCGCCCGATGGTTGTCGGCCGAGAGCTCCACCGCCACGTGCCGCAGATAGGTCGGCGAGTCCGGGCGGGGATCGACGACGACGTCGAGCAGGGCGCCGCGGGTGCAGCGCACCAGCTTGGTCTCCCGCACCGGCTCCCCCGCCCAGTGCATCCCGCGGACGGTGCCCGCGGAGGCGTTGTAGGCCACGCTGCACTGGGCGACGTCGACCGTGAGCCCCGCGGCGGCGAACTCGCCGGCACAGAACGTGCGCGCGAACATGCCGCGGGCATCGGAGAATGGCTCGACATCGACGATCATCACCCCGGCGATCGGCGTCGACGTAATGATCATGGGTGGGCCCAGAACAGGTCGGCGTCGAGCTGGCCGGTGCGGATCAGGTACTGAAGCTGCTTGAGCCGGGTGTGCCCGCGGCCGGTGAACGTCTCGTTGTCGAGCTGGATGCGGGTGAAGACGTCGTGCAGCTGCTGGGCGCCCCTGAGCGCGTTCCAGTCGCAGGAGAAGCCGGGCAGGGTGGAGGCGATCTTGTCGAACGACACCCGGTAGCTGCGGTTGTCGCCGGCGTTGTCACCGAAACTCAGCGTGCAGCCGGTGAACACCGTGGCAACCGCGTCCGCGATCTCCTTCACCTGGTAGTTCTGCTCGCTGTCGCCGACGTTGAAGATCTGGTTGTGCACGATGCCGCGCGGTGCGGTCAGCACCAGGCGGATCGCCTTCGCGATGTCGAGCCCGTGGATCAGCGGGCGCCACGGGGTGCCGTCCGAGGTCATCGCGATCTCGCCGGTGGTCCAGGCCACCCCGGCCAGGTTGTTGAGCACGATGTCGAAGCGCTGCCGCGGGGAGGCACCGTAGGCGGTGGCGTTGCGCAGGAAGGTCGGCGAGAAGGTGTCGTCCGCCAGCGGGGCGACGTCACGCTCCACATAGACCTTGCACTCGGCGTAGGGGGTCTGCGGGTTCACCGGCGAGGCCTCGGTGACGTCCGCACCGGTCGCGACGCCGTAGACGCTGCAGGAGGACATGTAGACGAACCGTTCGACGCCGGCCTGCTTGGCCAGCTTCGCCAGCCGGACCGAGCCGACGTGGTTCACCTTGTACGTCACGTCCGGGGCGAGCGCGCCGAGCGGGTCGTTGGACAGCTCCGCCATGTGCACGACGGCGTCGACCCCCGCGAAGTCCTCGACCGTGAGATGGCGGAGGTCCTTGTCAAGGGTCAACGGGGTCCGGTCGACGCCGCGGTACAGCCAGCCGTACTTGTAGTAGCCGGTGTCCACGCCGATGACCTCGTGACCATCGCGCAGCAGCTCGGGCGCGAGCAGGCACCCCAGGTACCCCTCCGTGCCCGTCACGAGCACCTTCATCCGCGAGTCCTCCCCATCTCGGCAATGGCACAGGTCGGGTCCAATCGGACACCAGCGTTCCGGCCTCAAACCGTACCGAGTCGATCCCACGAGCCGGTCGCCGACATCCCGCAGTGGCGCGTCGGCGGTCTCAGCGTGCCGGCGGACGCGTCACCCGGACGGTCTCAACGCACCGGCGGGCGCATCACCCGCGCGGGAGCGGCGAAGACGGTCGAGCCCGCCGGCACGTCCGTCATCACGATCGAGCCCGGGCCGATCTTGGCGTCGTCGCCGATGCTGATCGCCCCGATGAGATGGATCCCGGGGGCGAGTTCGACCCGCTTGCCGATCTTCGGCACGTCCCGCGGGTCCGCCGTACCGCTCGCGTAGCCGATGGTCAGGTTGTGCCGCAGGGTGCAGTCGTCCCCGATCACGCAATGCGGCGGGATGAGGATTGCCTGGTGATGGCCGATGTGGACCCGGCGGCCGAGCCGCGCCTGCTCGTCGAGCTCGGCCCCGTACAGGTTACGGATGATCAGTTTGTTGACCACCTTGTAGAAGACGGTCACGATCCCGCGGACGGGCCGGCTCCGGGTGCGCCGCCACTGCCCGATGCGATAGACGGCGAGCACGTGCAGGCCCGGGTGGGCGAACGATTTGTAGTGCCGGCGCCAGTCCTCCTGCAGGATCTCCCACAGCCCGAGGTCGGAGGCATCCCGGGTGTCCTGATCGCCGGCCGGGCCACCGAAGATCTGCCGCAGTCGCTTCTGCACCATCAGCGGGGCACCTCTTCCGTCTTGCGGTCCCGCAGCCACGGCTGGGGGAGCACCTGGGGGGACAGCCCGGCCACGGCGCCGGACGGCTCGGCCACGACGACCCGGATGAGCCCAGGCGGCAGGTACGGTGACCGCGCATCACGGCTCCAGTACGTCGTCTCCGCAGCCGAGGTGATCCCGTCCGGAGGTGCGGGCACCACCCCGGC
>NZ_CDWWEW010000148.1:0-9140 GCF_977966315.1 Frankia sp. CeRuru1 | reverse complement strand
CCGGGTCGACCCGCCCGACCCGCTCGAAACCGAGCCGTTCGTAGAGGCCGGCCACCAGAACGTTCTTCGCCGACGGCCGGTAGTGCCCGGTCACGCGGGCGAGGCCGCGGCGGCGGGCCTCGGCGAGAACAAGCGCGGCAACCTCGTCCTCGAGGGTCCGGCCGATCACCCGGCAGCTCATCAGCCAGGTGTCGATGTCCAGCGCGCCCGCCGACTCCACCGCGATGACCACGGCGACCAGACCGTGGTCGGCGAACCGGTCGGCGAGCCGGACACAGAACACCGCCGTGCCGGGGTCGGCGGCCAGCCGCTCGATCTCAGCGGCGCCCCGGCGGCGACCGGTCAGGTTGAACTGGTTGGTCTTGCCGACCAACTGGGCGACCCGCGGCAGGGTCATGTCGTCGAGCGGGACTACGGTGGCGGTCATGTCCAGCCCGCGGTGGAAGTCCTCCAGCGAGGTCGCCGCCGCCGCGGCGGCGGCCGTCTCGGCCCGGGCCCGGTACGCGGCGGTGCGCGCGGCGTCCTCGGCCGTGAGGGCGGTGGCCTCGAAGAAGGGGTAGTCCGCCAGCGCCCGGACGTAGCCGTGCGGATCGGCGGGCAGCGCCACGACGTCCACCTCGGGAACGAGCTGGCGGACGACCTCGCGTTCGGCCGGGTTGTCGTCGACGAAGACCAGCGCGTCGAGGCCGAGGCCGAGCGCGGCGGCGATCCGGCGGATCTGCGTCGGCTTGTCGTCCCAGCAGGCACTGAACACCGCGATGTCATCAAGGCCGAGCCGCATCCCCGGATGACGCTCGAACGCCTCCCGGGCGTCGGCGTCGTTGTTCTTGGAACAGACGGCGAGCACGACCCCGCGGGCCTTCAACTCGGCGACGTACGTCTGGAACGCGGCGAACGCCTCCCCGACGGCGCCGTCGCCGAGCGCGATGCCGGCCAGGCCGTCTTCCCCGAGCACGCCGCCCCACAGGGTGTTGTCGAGGTCGAGGACCAGGCACTTCCGGCTCGTTCCCAGCTGGGCCCCGATCACCGCGGCGGTGTGCCGGGCCAACAGCGGCACCTGCGCGAGCGACACCGCTTGCTTGGACCGGTGCCAGTACCGCGCGTCAAACCAGGCACGCTTGCCCACGTCGGCGGCGAGCCGCTCGCAATCGACGAAGGCGACCCCGTCGCCTCGCTGGCCGGACACCCGGCCGAGTTCGGCGTTGACCCGCGCGAGCATCGTCGGCCGGGAGCCGGGAACCCGCAGCGCCAGATGGCCGAGCGTGACCTCGCCGGGGATGGCGAAGGTGTGCTGGACGATCCGGGCCCCGCACCGATTTATGATCATGTCCCACAACGACGTCCAACGCTCGACCTCGGTGGCCACCGCGGCGGCTGGGTCGTCGGCGACCGCCGGCAGGGCGGTCTCCCCAGCGTGCACCGCGAGCACGACGACGTCGGGCCGGAACCGGTAGAGCTCACTCGCGGGGTCCAGGATCTCCTGGCGGTACTGCCCATAGCCGCATTCGTAGACCTCGACGGCGACCCCGGCTCGCGCCGCGGCCAGCGGCAACAGCGCGGCGAACTGCGATGTCGTGTAACTGCCGAGCACGGCCACCCGCGCGGACCTCGGCAGCGGCACGACCCGCGGCAGGACGCGGCGCAGCACGCCGGCAACGGCCGACCAGGCACCGAGATCGCTGCCGGCGTCGGTGAGCGCCAGGGCCCACCGTACGGCTCCGGCGTCGTCGCCGACCCGCTCGTGCGCGACGGCAAGATCACGGCACAGCGCCGCGGCCGGGATCTCGCTCGTGGCGGCGCGCGCGGTCAGCTCGGCGATCCGCGGGTGTCCCGGCGGTGACGCGACGCCCTCGCCGACGCCTGTGCCGACGCCTGTGCCGACGTCCCTTCTGTCGGTCATTGCTGCGGCCCCTCCCGGTGCGACTCTTCGCGGCGCCCATACGCACTTTCTCGGCACTCTACCGTCACGTAAGTGTTGATACGCGACGGAGCGGCCATCAGGCCAAGGCGGCAGCCGGGGACGCGAGGAGCGTGCCGCGGTCCATGGAGGTTGCGCGTCGATCGGGACCGGGACCGGGACCGGGGAGGCGGTCACCCGGCAGCGGCACGCCCCACCGGGCATCGGCCGTCTCCTGCGCCGTCGAAGGCGCTGAAGCCGGGAAAACCACGCCGGGCCATCCGGACGAGCTACCTGCTTGGTAACAGTGGTCTGCCTAGACCATGCAATGTGGAAAACTTCCTCAGACAGGGCGCGTAACCGGACACGATCAGCCACGCCCGCCGAGCGGCAGCCCCGGAGGCAGGACCCCCTCATGCACCACCGCGCCATGCTCGGCCTGCTGGTCGGTCTCGCGCTGCTGGTCGGCCTCGTGATGACGACCGCTCCGGCCGGCGCCCTCGTCCCGCCGCACGCGGCCGGGCCCGACCCGGCTCCGATCGCGCCCGCCCGAGGCTCGCAGTGGTACCACGCTGTCCTGGGACTCGCCCAGGCACACCGGATCAGCCAGGGCGCGGGCACGGTGGTGGCCGTCATCGACGGCGGGGTCGACGCCAGCCAGCCTAAGTTGTGGGGTCAGCTGCTTCCCGGTACCGGTATCGGTCCCGGGACGGCGCGGGACGGTTGGCGCGACAATGATCCGAACGGGCACGGCACCGCCATGGCGGGCATCATCGCCGGTCGCAACGACAACGGCCGGCCCGAGGTCCGCGGCATCGCCCCGGCCGCCAAGATCCTGCCCGTCTCGACCGGCGCCGAGGCGAACTCGGAGAAGGTCGCGATCGGCCTCCGCCGGGCGGTCGACCTGGGCGCCGACGTCATCAACCTTTCCCTGGGCTCGACAGGGGCGGCGACCCCGGACGAGGAGAAGGCGGTCGGCTACGCCCTCGCGCACGACGTGGTGGTGGTCGCCTCGGCGGGGAACGTCGAGTCCGGCGACACCGCGATCAACTCCCCCGCCAGCATCCCGGGAGTGGTCGCGGTGACCGGATCGACGGCCGCTGATGGTTTCTGGCGGGAATCGGCCCGCGGGCCGCGGGCCGTCATCGCCGCGCCGGCCCCCGGTATCCGGGCCCCCGTCCCGACCAGGGTCTCCCCGGACGGCCTGGACACCGGGGGCGGTACCTCGAACTCCGCGGCGATCGTCGCGGGCGTTGTCGCCCTCATCCGGGCCGCCCAGCCGGACCTGGACGCACCCAACGTCATCGAGCGGCTCGTCTACACCGCGCGGGATGCAGGCCCTCCTGGCCGCGACGATGAGTTCGGCTTCGGCATCGTCGACCCCGTCGCGGCGCTGACCCGGGCCGTGCCGGTGGTCAGGACCAATCCGCTGCTGTCGGAACCGACACGCTGGGGGGTGGGCGGGCCCGCGCCGGCCGCCGGCCGCATCATGCCCGGCGGACAGGCCCGGGGATCCGCCGACGACGCGACGACCCACGGGGACGGCGCCACGCTCACGAGCACCGGTCCGACGAGCACCGGTCCGACGAGCACCGGTCCGACGAGCACCGGTCAGATCGGCGCAACCGGCCCGGGCTCGTCGGAACTCTCGCCACTGGCCTGGGCCGCCGGGCTCGGCATCGCGGCCTCGCTGGGCGTCCTGCTCGGGATCGTGACACATCTGCTGTACGCCTGGCAGCGCGCGGCGCGGGCGGGGCCGGGCCGCACGGGCAGCCGCGTCCGCCCGCGCTCCCCTACCGGGTGATCTCGCCGTGACACGGTGGACCGGCGCGCCACTTTTACCATGGGCGCATGACACACGCGCTCCTGGACGAGCTGTCCTGGCGTGGACTCCTCCACGCCAGCACCGATCCCGCCGAACTGCGGGAGCACCTCGACAGCGGACGGCGGCGCTGCTACATCGGCTTCGACCCGACGGCCCCCTCGCTGACGATCGGCAACCTGCTGCCGATGACCCTGCTGATCCGGGCCGCACGGGCGGGGATCGGCGCGGTCACCCTGTTCGGCGGTGGCACGGGTCTGATCGGCGACCCGTCGGGCAAGTCGGTGGAACGCAGCCTGCTCACCGCCCGGGAGGTACGGACAAACGTGCTCGGACAACAGGAGATCATGGAATCCGTCTTCGCCCGGGCCTTGGACTCCGGCCAGCTCCCGCAGTTCGTCGACAACGCCGACTGGCTCGGCGGACTCGGGATGATCGAATTTTTGCGGGACGTCGGCAAGCACTTCCCCGTCACCGAGATGGTCCGCCGTGACTCGGTGCGCCGGCGGCTGGACGATCCCGACGTCGGCCTGACCTACACCGAGTTCAGCTACTCCCTGCTCCAGGCGTACGACTTCCGCCGCCTGTGCGAGGACCACGGGGTCACCCTCCAGCTGGGCGCCTCCGACCAGTGGGGCAACATCGTCGCCGGGATCGACTACGTGCGACGGGTGCTGCGCACCCAGGTACACGGGCTGACCTGCCCCCTGCTGCTGCGTTCGGACGGCACGAAGTTCGGCAAGTCCGAGAAGGGGGCGGTCTGGCTCTCGGCCGACCGCACCTCGCCCTACACCCTGTACCAGTTCGTGATTAATCTGTCTGACGACGAGGCACGCCGGTTCGCCCTGTTCTTCTCGCTCATCGACCGTGAGCCGCTGGAGCGGCTGTTCGCCGAGCACGCCGAGGCTCCGGGCAGGCGAGCGTTGCAGCGTCACCTGGCGCGGGAGATCACCGCACTGGTGCACGGCCAAGCCGCGGTCGACGCGGCCGAGGCGGCGTCGGCAGCGTTGTTCAGCGGGGACGTGAAGGCGATCGGCGCGGATCTGCTCTCCGACGTCTTCGCCGACGTGCCCACGGTCGAGGAGCCGGCCGCCCGGCTCGAGGAGGACGGCTGGCCGGTCGTCGATCTGCTGATCGCCACCGGCCTCGCCAGCAGCAAGCGGGATGCGCGCGAGCACCTGGGCAACCGTGCGGTCCTGGTGAACGGGGAACGGGTCGGCGTGGAAGCCACCGTCGGGACCAAGGATCTGCTACACGGCTCGGTCATCCTGGTCCGCCGCGGTCGCCGGGAATGGCGGGTAGCCCGCTTCACCTAAGCCCGGGACTACCGAGTTCACTTCCCTGCCTGTCCAGAGGGACGAATCGGACAGCCAGCCCGCTGAACAGGCAGGGAACGAACGAGGGAACGGGCGCGGCTAGTTGGCCGGCGGCCCGACCAGCAGGCCCTTGATATATGCGGCGTGCTCGTCGGCCACTGCCTTCCTGCCCCGGGCTCGAGAGAGCACCGTACGCCCGGCGTAGCCGGCGACGAGCATCGAGCGCATCACGTTCACCCGGGCCGGCGCATTGTGCTTACGTAGATAACGCACCATGGACGCACCGCGCATCTGCAGCATCCACGTCTTACCGGCCCCGGAACCTCCCGCCCCGTGGGGTACCAGCAGATCGGTGCGCAGCTTCTGCCGCAGCCCCGCCTCACGGATCGCCCGGCCGAGCGCCATGTCCTCGTTGTAGACGTAGAACGTCTCATCGAAGGCGCCTAGTTCGAGGAAGGTGGACCGGCGGACGGCCATGCAGGCGCCGGTCAGCCACTCGGGGTTCATCGGGCGGCCCGGTGTCGGCCGGGCGAACAGCGCCGAGCTCGGCGCCACCTTGTGCGCTCCCAGCACGTGCAGCAGCACCCGGCGGGGCGTCGGCTCCCAGCCGCCGTTACCGAGCTCGGGCTTGTCGTCGTGCCCCTTCATGGTGGCCGCGCTGGTCACCAGTTCGGGATCGGCGATGAGGTCGTCGACCAGCGTGTCGATGACCTCCACGGTGGGCCGGCTGTCCGGGTTGCCGAGCACCACGTACTCGTAGCGCGACGAACGGATGCCCATGTTGGCGGCCTTCGCGAATCCCTTGCCGCCGCCGGAGTCAAGGTAACGGCTGTTGGGCCGGCCCGCGATCAGCTCGTCAACGCGGTCGACGCCCTCGGCGTTATCGATGATCACAACCGGCATGTCCAACGGAAGGGTCGCGAAGAGCTGCTCGAGCTGGCCACGGCTGTGAAAACTGACCAGTACCAGCTCGTACTGCCACCTGGACCAGTTGGGCTTCTCGACGGACATGGCGGCACGCTCCTCACTGCGTGTGCTGACGCGCACTCAGGTGGATGTCCACGCCTCGTGCGGTGTTGCGGTCCTGCGGTGTTGCGGTGTTGCGGTCCTGTACCACACGGTATTCCCGCCCCAGGGCGGGATGGTATTTCGCTAGGCGTAGCCGGTGACGGGCCGAGGTGGGTTCTCCAGCCAAAGCCGGTTCCGGCCGGCGTCAGCGGCGTCAGTTGCCGGACTGGGTCAGTTGCCGGCCGGGGCCAGCTCGGTCGGCGGGCCGGGCGGCGTCGTCTGCCCCGGTGGCGGGACCGGCCCCGTGGGCGCCGGTGACGTCGCGGAGGCCACGGCCGGCCGCTCCGGCTTGGGCCAGACGGCGGGCCGGTCCCGGGCCACGAAGCGCCGCACCCCGCCGAGCGCGACGGCCTGGAGGAAGAAGACCTGCGCGACCAGGCGGGTCGGACCGGGCGGCGTGCGCCCGGTCAGCAGCGCCGCGGTGCTCACAGCGCCGACGGCGTTGCCGGCCAGGAACAGCCGGGCGATCCAGCTCCGGCGGGCGGCCGGGAGGGCGAGCCCCACCAGGACGACCTGCGCCAACGGGCCGAACGACGAGCGGACCAGCCGGTGGCCCCACAGTTGCGGGGTGACCGGCAACGCGCCGGGCACCAGCGCCGCCCGGCGCCGCCAGAGCATGTCGAGGTTGCCAGCAACGATGCGGGTCCGCCGCTCCCACTCCGCCGAGTAGTCCGGGCTCGACGACTCGATCGAGTACGCCTCGGGTTCGTAGACGACCCGCAGCCCCCCTTCGAGGATGTCGAGAGCCAGCCAGGCATCGTCGACGGCCACGTCCGCGGGCAGGGGCCGAAACGCCTGGCGGCGGAAGGCCAGCATCTCGCCGACCACGCCGATGGTCGCGCCGGTCGCCGACTCGCGGCGCTTCAGCCAGGACTCGAACTTCCAGTAGAAGCCCTGGGCGCCGTCGGGATCGTCGACCTGCTTCTCCCCTGCCACCGCGCCGACCGTCTCGTCGGTGAAATGGCGGGCGGCTGCCCGCAGGGCACCGGGCGCGAGCACCGCGTTCGCATCGGTGAGCACCACGAGCTCGTGGGTGGCGGCGGCGACTCCCCGGTTGACCGCCCGCGCCTTGCCGAGGCGTTCCCCGGACGACAGCACCCGCACGCCGGGCCGGCGCGAGGCCTCGGCCGTCTCCGGATCGTCGGCCACGACGATGATCTCCATCGGCCCGGGATAGTCCGTGCCGGTGAGTTCATCCAGTTTCGCCCCGATCACCGCCGACTCGCGATAGGCGGAGACGACCACGCTCAATCCCGGCCAGATCTCAGGGTCCGGCGGTGCCGTCGACTCCAGGCCACGGCTGCGCAATCCGATATAGATCGGATACAAAACGTGACCGTAAACGGTTGTGGCTCCCAGCGCCGCGACGGCGGCACCTCGACCGATGGTCCGGACACCTGTCATGGCGGTTACCGTAGCGTTCCGCCGGTCAGCCACAACCAACGGCTCCGTCCTTTGCGGTACGGCGCCATTGACTCCATGACACGCCATGACGCCGCGCAGCCGTGGCACCCGCACCGCGCCAAAGTCGTCCCGCGGAATCGGATGGACCCCCCGGCGGACCTGCGCGCACCTCGACCCCACCTTCACCTCACGACACTCTTGTCATCTACCTGCAACTGTCCGCGACACCCCGCACGAGTACCGAGCCCGCAGTCGTTACCCGACCCCACGGTCGTTACAGTTGTCCGGTGAGCGACTCCACGCGCTGGATCGTCGTTGTCGAGGAACCGTTTCTCCCAGCGGACGCGGGCGGACGGGTGGAGACCTTCAGCTTCCTCACCGCGGCCTCCGCGGCCGGCGTTCGGATGCAGGTCCTGGTGCCTTCCCGGGAGAACCTGGATATCGCCGCGTACGAGGAGGCCGTGCCGGGTTCGGCCGTCATCCGGCTGCCTCGTGACGACAGCCCACGGGCACACCTGACGGCCCGGCCATTCATGCACGCCTCCCGGCCGGTCAGCCCGTTGCGCCGCGCGCTGGAGTCGACGCCGCCACGAGCCGACGCCGTGATCAGTTACAGCTGCCGGACGTCGCATCTCGGCGAGGAGGTCGCCCGGATCTGGAAGCTGCCACATCTGGTGCGCGCGCACAACGTCGACTCGGAGTTCTTCCGGGTGCTGGCCCGCAACAGCTCGGGGCCGCGCACCGTCGCCTACGAGCTGGAGTATCACAAACTGCGGCTGGCGGAGCTTTCGATGCACCACTCTCCGCTCATCACCTGCATCGCGGACATCTCGCTGGAAGACCACAACTGGCGGCGTACGCGGGCGAGCATCCCGACGTTCCACCTGCCGCCGTTCCTGCCTGTCAGTGCCCTCACCGCATCGACGGGCACCGAGCCGACGGGCACCGAGCCGACCGGCACCGAGCCGACCGGCACCGGCCCGGCCGGGCCGGTCCCGCCGGGCCGGAAGCCGGCGCCTCGGGACGGCGCCGGCAAGAAGCTGATCTTTGTTGGCTCGCTGGATACCCCGACCAACATCGAAGCCCTGCGCTGGTTCCTCGGCGGCTGCTGGCCGACGATCCGGGTCCGCCATCCCGACGCGACCTTCCAGGTGGTGGGGCGGCGTCCGGAGGAGGGCCTGGCGGCATGGCTCGGTGGCTTCGAGGGCGTGGAGCTGCACACCGACGTGCCAAGCGTTGCCGGTTACCTCGCCACGGCCACCCTGTCGGTGAACCCGATGCGTTCGGGATCCGGCGTGAACATCAAGGCGATCGAGGCAATGGCGACGGGAACGCCAGTCGTGAGTACACCCACCGGCAGCCGCGGCCTCGGCTGGACGCCCGGTACCCACCTCCTCGTCGCCGAGGACGCGGGGGCCTTCGCCGACGCCGCCTGCAGCCTGCTGGAACAGCCCTGGAAGGCGGCCGAGATCGGAACAGCCGGCCGGGCCTACGTGCTACAGGAACTCGACCACGCGGCACTCATCGGTCGCATCCAGGAACATCTGACGCCAGCCTGAGTCCTTCCCGCCGGGCCTCACCGGGCCGACGGAGGAGGGTGGTAGGCGGGAGACCGGTGGGCGGGAGGCATATC
>NZ_CDWWEW010000147.1:0-11942 GCF_977966315.1 Frankia sp. CeRuru1 | reverse complement strand
ACCCGGACCGGTCAGTCCCCCGAAGCGAGGGGGAACCGTGGGGACCGGCGGGCCCGGTGGCAGAACCGGACCTTGCGGTCTGGAACCCGACAGCGGTCCCGAGCCCAGGGCCGACGGCGGTGAGACCGGATTCGTGTAGGGCGGAGGCGACAAGGCATGCCCCGGCCCCACCCCTGGTCCCGGTCCTGGGTGTAGTGGATACAGGATGGTCCGGTCAGGCTCGTCCGGGTCTGGATCGGGGCCGCTCCCTGGCCGCGGCGAGGCCGGCGGTGGCTCGGACACCCGCGACGCTTCGTCGTCGCCTTGGCCGGGGCTGGGCACGGTTCCTCCCGAGATGGGTGACAGGTGCAACCCCAGCGTAGGCCCCTCACCGCTCGGATATGGGCGATGTCAGGCTACTGCATCACAAATACTGCTCTATCACCACCCGCCCGGCCGAAGGCAAGCAGGCAAGATCGAAGCCACAGCAAACAGCACCCCGCCGTGCGGACGTGGCCGCGTCCCGGCGGCGTCCACCGCGACGTCAGGCCTTGGGCACCGGATCGAAATTACTCCACCATTCGTACAGGGCCGCCCCGTCGGGGCCGGTCGCCATGAAGGAGACCAACGTGGAATTGTAGGACCAGAAGATGAAGTGATCACCGTCACGCACGTTGCAGACGGCCGTGCCCTGGGTCGCACCCTCGTGGAAGTTCCAGGTGAAGACCTCGTCACCGCCCTGCTCGCATTTGCCGCCGGTGGTGGTGACCAGGGACTTGCGCACCTCGACGTCGCTGTTCAGATCACTGGTGGTCGCGTAGGAGTAGGCAGCCACCACCTTCCCATCATCCGAGTTGCAGAATAACGACGCCTTGATGTGGCCGCCCTCGGCTTCGCCGTTGGGCTCGCAGTCCGTCATCACGGACGAGTCGAGCTTGGCCAGCAGGGCGTGCTGCGCCGGGGTGAACCGCGCCGAGGGACTCGGACTCGCGCTTGGACTTGGACTTGGACTTGGCGAGGGCGATGACGATGGGTTTGTCGAGGTCGGTGAGGCGCTGGGGCTGTCGGGCGCGGTCACCGTGCCCGGGTTGTCGGAACCTCCGGAGAGGAGCACAACCGGAATAATGATCAGGAGGAGTGCCGCCGCCACCGTCGCAGCGATGATGGTGTTACGCCGACGTTGAGAGCCGCCGGGCCGGGGGGGCGCCCCCGGCGGCGGATAACCTCCGTAACCGCCCGCCGCGGGGTAGCCCTGCTGCTGATACCCTTGGTGGTAACCCAGATCTTGGTGGTAACCCGGCTGATAGTTCTGCTGATATGCCTGTTGCGGATAACTCTCCGTGGGATAGCTGTTGGCGGGATAATCCTGCTGCCGGTAACCCTGGCCGTAGCCCTCGCTGGGTGGGTAGCCCCCACTGGGTGGGTAGACCGCCGTCGGGGGGTACTGATCGGTGCCGCGGTACGGATTCTGTGCGTACTGGTTCTGGGGATACTGGTTCGGAGGGTTCTGGGAGTACTGTTCCGTGGGCGGGTAGCCGCCGGGCTGGTTGACGCCGGGTGCGCTGTTGCCGAGCAGGCGGGTCTCGTCTTCGTCGCCGAACGGTGCCGAGCCCGCGGAGTACGACGAGGCGGAATAAGAACCACCAGCGTTGCCGTCAACCCGTTGGGTCTGGGCGTCCGGGTCCTGGGGGCCTGGGCCCGGTGACTGCATGACGTCCTCCTGCGCTGCGCGAAGAGCGGCCCCGGCCCGCGCTCGTGATCTTGCGGATCCCGCCGTGGTGCTGGGCGGTTCTCGTAACCGTCCAGCTGTGTTAGAACGGGACGGACCGCCCCGTTCGGCCCAGGTCGGGCTCGATGCTCGATGTTAGGAGCTTTGCGTTCGGAGGGGGATCCCGGGTCGTCTTGTAGACAAGGTGTCGGATCAGGCCGCGTAACGGATCACGATGTCGTCGACGATCATCTCCAGGAACGTCTGATCGACCGGATCTCCGGTCAGCAGCACCCGTTGGAGGATGACGGCGGTTCCGAGTTCTATGAGTACCGTGCGGTCGACGTCCGGGCGGACCTCGCCACGGGCGATCCCGCGTTCGATGATGGCCTCCGAGCTTGCCTGGCGTTGCATCCAGAGGCCGCGGCGCAGGGCGTCGCGCAGACCGGGATTGCGCGGCATCTCCGAGATCAGTTCCGCGAGGATCCGTCCCCGATCGCCGCGGATCGTGTCATGGAACGAGGTCAGGAACTCAAGGATGTCCAAGCGGAGGGAGCCGTTGTCGGGTACCGGCATCCGCTGCTCGGTGAAGGCGTTGACCGCGTCCATCACCAGGGCGAGCTTTGACGGCCAGCGCCGGTAGATGGTGGCCTTTCCGGCTCGCGCCCGGGTGGCCACCCGGTCCATCGTCACACCGTCGTATCCGACCTCGGCCAGAAGGTCGAGGGTGGCGGTGCGGATCGCCTGGTCCCGGCTCTCGTCGCGAGGTCGGCCGCCGGGGTGCGACGACGCGAGCGAGGACGGGGTCACGACACACCCTCCAGGTTGCTGCGGACTGGACGGCGCTCCACGCGGCGTTCCCGGTAGCCGACGTGTCTCGCTGGATGGAGGGCTGTGGGCGCGCGGCGCCAGCATGGCCCGCCGAGCGTAGCCCACCGGCGAAGGTTCGGGAACCGTTCGGTATCGGAACTAGGTTGTTTCCGACTTGTCTGCCGGGGACGGCGGGAGGGCGGAACGTCCTGTTCCGCTGTCGTGCCGTGTCGGCGGGCGTGTTGGGCGCCCGGGGGTGGCGGCGATGCGCGGCGCACCTGAAACGGCCGGTCCGGTGCCGGACGAGGCGGCGGAATGTGCGTCGGGCCGGGGGCCGCTGGTGCGGTCAGATCCGGCCCGCATGCTCCGGGATGCGCCGACGACCGTCCTGACGGGCTCCGCCGTTCGCGGTGGCCTTGGGATGGTCCGGGTGGAGGAAGACCCACTTCTTGTAGGCCCAGAACCGGAATACGGTGCCCAGCCCGGTGCCGATGATGTTACCGAACAGGTTGAACGCAAGTACGCCCTTGAGATCGAGTACATAGCGTGCGAACCCGAGGCAGCCGAGCGCGATCAGCAACCCGACCGTATTCAGGATCACGAAGAGTGTGTACTCGCGACGTAGACCGGTTCGGGCGCGATGGTTGAACGACCATTGCCGGTTCCCGATGTAGGAAAAGGTGGCAGCGACCACCGTGGAGACGGTCTTCGCGCTGAGTGGACCCATTCCGAGAAGCGTGTGGCACAGGTTGGAGACAAGAAAGTCGATGGCGTAACACGCGCCGCCGACCAGCCCGAACTTGCCCATCTCGTGGATGAGTACCTGCATCGGTGAGCGGGTCTGTCGGTGTCTCACCACGGGCGACCCCGATCGATATTTACCACTCGGAGAGAGTACCGGCTGCTCCCGCCCGCCCACCGTGCCACCCCCGTCGACGGTGGCGTGGTGGGCGGGCGTGGCGAGGCCGGCTCACCGGCCATGGTGCCGGACGTAGCGGTGAACCCGTCGGCGCGTGGTGGAGTCACCGAGTAGCTGTTCCCATCTTTACGCTAGGTGATGCCATCAATCCGGTGCGGCGGGCAACGTGAGTGGCACAACGTCGGCAAAAGCTCGGGAACGTTGGCGAAGCTGGGCCCATGGACGGCATCCTGGCAGTGGGAGGGTGGGGACCACTGATCGGAAGGACGCATCATCATGATCCGCTCGAGTCGCCGGCCGAGCCGTTGATGTCAACGTCAAGGACCGATGACCACGTGGACACCGATGACCACACTGCTGTTGGCTCCGTTGCCGACGCCCAGGCGGACACCGTGCGCCCCGCGGACACCGTGTGTCCTGTGAGCCCGGTGGAGCCGGTGGGCCCAGTGGGTAGCGCTGCCACGGCGACCGAACTCCTGCTGAGCTACGCCGTAGGTCACCCCGTCCGGCGGCGGGAGGCCGGGCTTCCTGCCCTGCCTGGCGCGCGGCCGCGCCTGGGCGTCGCGGTGGTTGCCTGTATGGACGCGCGGATCCAGGTGGAGGCTCTGCTCGGTCTCGTCGAAGGTGACGCCCACATCCTGCGCAACGCCGGTGGTGTCATCACCCCGGATGTGGTCCGCTCGCTCGCCGTGAGCCAGCACGTGCTGGGAACGACGGAGATCATTCTTTTACACCACACCGGATGTGGTCTCGAAAGGATTACCGACGACGGGTTCCGGGACCAGGTGGAGCGCGAGACGGGCGTTCGTCCCGAATGGGACGTGTATTCCTTTCCCGATGTCAAGGAGGACGTGCGCAAGTCCGTCAGGGTGCTGCGTTCGTCGCCGTTCCTGCAGTCCACCACCTCGGTGCGCGGATTCGTCTACCAGGTGGAGACCGGGGCACTGGTCGAGGTTCTGCCGTAGGGCGGTCCACGGTGGCATGGGATGGGTCGCGTCGTCGGATTGTCGTCGGGTCAAGCTTACCTAGTCCGGTAGGTTCGGTAGGTTCGGTAGGTGGGTCACGCGAGTGGCCGTCCGAGCGCGTGGTAGATCCAGCCGGCATCCCGCCAGACCGCGGGATCTAGGACGTGCCGTCCGTCGATGACGATGGGTCTGCTGACGTGCGGTCGCAGGGCGGCCGGGTCGATCTCGCGGAACTCGCTCCATTCCGTCAAGACCAGGACGATCTCCGCTCCTGCCACGGCCCGTATCACCGAGTCGGTGTAGTGCAGGTACGGGTAGCGAACGCGGGCGTTCGGGATCGCCGCGGGGTCGTACACGGACACGTGGCCGCCGGCGCGGTGCAGCGCGGTGGCCACGTCGAGGGCGGGCGAGTCGCGGATGTCATCGGAGTTCGGTTTGAAGGCGGCACCGAGAACCGCCACCATCCGGCCCGTCGGCGAGCCCCCCAGCGCCTTGGTGGCTAGCGCCACCGTCCGCGTCCGGGCCCGCGTGTTGACGGCGTCGACCTCGGTGAGGAAGGCCAGCGCGGAGCCGACTCCCAGCTCGTCCGCGCGGGCCTGGAAGGCACGGATGTCCTTGGGTAGGCAGCCGCCACCGAAGCCGATGCCGGCCTGGAGGAACCGGGGCCCGATCCTGGGGTCGTGAGCCAGGGCGGCGGCGAGCTCGGTCACGTTCCCCCCGGTCATGTCGCAGATTTCGGCCATCGCGTTGATGAAGGAGATTTTCGTCGCGAGGAAGGCGTTCGCGGCGACCTTCACGATCTCGGCCGTGGCGAAGTCGGTGACGATGACGGGTGTGCCTTCTTTGATCGTTCTGGCGTAGACCGCCCGCAGCCGTGCCTCGGCGATGCCACCCGGGACGACCCCGAAGACCAGGCGGTCCGGCCGCAGGGTGTCGTCGATGGCGGACCCCTCCCGGAGGAACTCGGGATTCCACGCAAGTTCCGCGCCCGGGGCGCCGGCGGCAAGTCGTCCGGCCAGCCGGGCCGCGGTGCCCGTGGGAACCGTCGACTTGCCCACCACCAGCGTCCCGGGCCGCAGCCCGGCCGCGATCAGACCATTCGTCACCGCTTCGACGTGGCGCAGGTCCGTCGCGCCGGAATCGGGCCGTTGCGGTGTTCCCACGCAGATGAAATGCACCTCGGCCCGGTCAGCCGCCTCGGCGAGCGAGCTCGAGAAGACCAGTCGTCCCGCCTCCAGGTTCTTGCGGAGTAGCCCTTCCAGACCGGGCTCGAAGAAGGGCACCTCACCCACGGCGAGCCGCTGCGTCCTGGTCGCGTCGATATCGACACCGATGACTTCGAACCCCAGTTCCGCCATGCACACGGCGTGTGTCGCGCCCAGGTATCCGGTGCCGATGACGCTGATGTGAAGAACCGGTGACGTGCTCACGTTCGAGCGACCTCCGCTACACGTGGTAAAGACCGGCCGCCGCGCTGCCGGCCCTCCCGCCGGGGCAATCTCGTAAGCCCCGGTGAGCCGGACGCACCGGGGAGCGCGTTGCCCCATTCTCGTTGGCCGTCGCGCCGTTCGGTGGTCACGCCGTCTGTGAGCCGTCCGGATGTCGGGTATGGTCATTCCCCATCCGCGGCCCGCTACGGGGGTCGTGCGGGTTTCACCCGAGGCGGGGGAGCGGCAGCGACCGGACCCCCGCGGGCAGTGGGCCGGGCGCGTGCCGCAGGACCGACCGACCGACGGCGGTGATCTTCTCCGTCTCGATGCGCCGCGGGAGCGCGGCGCTGTCGAGATGCCGGCACAGCACGATCGACGAGCCTGCGACCAGGGGAGCGAGCAGCGAGCCGACCAGGCCCTCGGTCGTGGCGAGCGACGCGGTGAACAGCACCCGGTCCGCGGGTCCCAGGTCCCACGCCCCCGCGATCGCGGTACCCGCGCGCAGCAGCGCGGCCTGCCCGGGTGGCGGTGCCGGGGCGGCGAACCGATCGCCGTGCGGGGGCACCTCCGCGGCGTAGTCGAGAACCCCGGCGACGGGCCTGCGCATCCGACCACCCAACGGGCGCAGTGACAGGGCCACGATCTCGTCCACCATCAGGCCGGACGCCTCGTCGAGCCGGTCCTCGGCCACGAACAGCGCGTCGAGGGGGGTCGCGACCGGCAACTCCCCGCCGTCCTTCTCGGTGTCCCCGCCGTCCTGCCCGCCGTCTGCGTCTCGGACGAGGACCACCTCCATCCCGGCTGACCAGGTGGCGAGCAGAATGACCGAACTGAGCCAGTGCGTCGGCAGGTGGACGCCGACCCGGTCACCGATGCCGAGGCCGAGCGTGTCGACCAGCATGTTCGCGGTCTTCGCCACCCAGTTGTCGAAGGTGGTCGCCGAGAATTCCACGCGTTCGCCGGTCGCGTCGTCGTAGAAGGTGACCAGCGGGCGGGCGGGATCGGTGGCCAGCCGGTGCGCGAGGACGGACGCGATGCCGCGAACTCCCGCCGCGGGTGCGGCGTCGGCATCCGCGGCCGGGCCAAGCAGCGTCCGTACGGCGACCAGCCGCGGCACGGAGGCGCTCATGGCGTGCACGAGGTGTCGGAGGGAACGGGACCGACCGGAGCGGTCGCGGCGCCTGTGGCGCCGGCCCCGCCGGTCGCCGGGGCCGGCGTCGCGGTGATGGCGACCGTGGTCGTCCAGGTGTCACCACCGGCGGCCGTCGAGGTCGTCGGGATCCTCGTGTCGACGGTCGCCGCCGCGCCCGGCAGGCCACCGCTGGGCAGGCCGACGTTGGGCAGGCCGACGTTGGGCAGGCCGACGTTGGACAGACCGGTGAAGGTGGATCCGAGGACGAGGACGAGGCCGGCCCCGGAGCGGCCGGCGCCCGCGACGATCCGGCTGCCGGGGATCGTCGCCGCCAGGGTGCGTGCCGCGGCCTCCTGGCCCGGGGGATGGCGTACCTCGGTCAGAGTCTGGCGGGTCGATGTCGCGGCGGTCATCGGCCCAGTGAAGCCGAGTGCCCGCAGTCCGTCGACCGTGCCGGTGGCGAGTCCGGCACGTCCCGAGGCGTTGCGGACGGCGGCGATCGAGACCTGGGCGGGGTCGAGAGTTCGCTGTGCGGGAGGCTTCGTGCCCGCGGGCAGCAGCGGAGCGAGGACGTGGTCGAGGCCGGCCTGATCGACGATGAGTACGGCCCCGTGCGGGGGAATCGAACCCATGTCGTCGACCGCACCATCGGAGCGCAGCGCGATGTGCGTAGGGACTGTCACGAAGTGAATTCTTCCCGGACCCAGCTCGCTGGCCCGCTTCGCGAGCTTGAGTATCGCGGTCTGGTCGAGGCCCTGGTCGATCCGCAGCGCGCCGCCGACCGCCCCGATCAACGAAGTGATCTTGGCCGGGTTGGTGAGCACTCCGGTGCTGGTCGCTGTCGCCAGCAGCTTGGAGAGGAACTGCTGCTGGCGCAGGATGCGAAGGCGTTCGTCCCCGAGCGCGTAGCGGGTCCGGACGAAGGCCAGCGCCTGATCACCGTTGAGACGGTTCTCGCCGAGCCGTCCGCTCCATCCCGACATCGAGTCGTGCAGGTTGCGGGTGCTGCCGTTCGGTAGAGGCGTCACACACACGGTTACGCCTCCCACCGCGTCGGTCATCGCCTTGAAACCGGCGAGATTGATCGAGATGGTATGGTCGATCTTCAGGCCAGTCAGGGATTCCAGCGTGCTGACGAGACCGGGGACGTCCGCCAACTCGAGCACCTCGGTGAGCTTCGACCGGCCGTCGCGGGCGGTGGCCTTCTCCCGCGGCACCACCGGGACGAGCATGTCCCGGGGGAAGGACAGCAACGTGGCCGAGCCGTCCTTGCCGAAGTGGGCGATGATGGTGGTGTCGGACCGGACGCCGTCTACCACACCGTACTGACCCTCGGTACCCTCCCGGCTGTCGTCGCCGAGTAGCAGGATGTTCTCCTCGCCGTCCACGCTCGCTGGGCGGGCACCCTCGATGTCCCAGTCGACGCGCGTGACGGCCTTGTCGAACTGCCGGTAGGCGGCCCACCCGATGGTGCTCAGACCGAGAACCAGCACGGACAGCAGAGCGACGGCTCCAACGGACAGCCGTCGCAGCGGGGAGTGGTGGCGACGGGGCCCACGCGGGTCCAACGCGGGCGGCAGGGCCGGCGGGCGCATGGTATCGGGGCTCACCTGAGTCGAAAGCCCTCCTCGCTCAGGCGGCCGGAGCGGGAGAACCCCCGCCGGAACGCATGCCGCGGCCGTCGTGGTCGTGATGTGGCAGCCGTGTCCGTCTAACTGGACGTTCCGGACGGCCAAGACGTTGCCATGGCAAGCGCGGATGTTCACGGCGGGGTTGATCTCATCTCCGACCGTAGTGTGGACAGCGCGGAATGTGATCGGACGGTCGGGTGAACGATCAGCCAGCCAGCAGTTAGTACGTGCACCCCGAGGTGAGATCCGCGGCCGTCGACGGTGAGGCGGGAGGCGGGTCCGCCGCGGCGGACCCGCCGGTCGCCCCGGCGGCTGTGCCGGTACCACCGGTCGATCCGGCGCCCCCGGCCGCTGGACTCGGGTTCACCCCGTCGTAGGACGTGCCCAGGACGAGGGTGATGTGGCCGGCGGGGACGGAGGCGTCCGCGCGCAACCGGCTGCCGGGCACGTCGGCCTGCACGGCATGGGCGGCGGCCTGTTCGCCCGGGCGATAGCGCACCTGTGTCGTCTCCACCACGCCGGCCTGCCACGTCTGCGGCGGGCCGACCCGGAAACCGGCCTGCCGCAGCTCCCCGGCGGCCGTGGCGGCGAGGCCCCCCACCCCGGCGCCGTTGTAGACGTCGATCAGCACCTGTGCCGGGTCGACCGTCGGGGTCGGGGTAACGGAGGATTCCCGCGTGTCACGGGCCCGCCCGCGTAGCGGAGCGAAGAACTTCTCCAGCGTCTCGGGGTCGTAGAGCTGTACGGAGCCGAACCTCGGCAGCTCCCCCACGGCGTTGCCGCCCTCGGCCGGCGTCGGGGCGTGCACGGGGATCGTCTCGAACCGGATCTGATCGGCGGACATCCCGCGCAGCCGTGTCGCGAGCGCGCGCATGTCGTTCATGCTGGTGCCGTCATCGATGGTGAGCGTCCTGGTCGCGGCCTGAAGCAGGTTCTCCAGCCTGACCGGGTTGGCGAGCACCCCGGTCGTGGTTGCCTGGGTGAAGATGGCGCCGATGAACTGCTGCTGGCGGCGGATGCGATCAAAATCGTTGTCGGGTAGGCCGTGGCGTTGGCGGACGAAGGCGAGTGCCCGCTCTCCGTTGAGATGATTTTTGCCTACCGTGCCCCGCCACTGCGACCACGGATCGTACAGATTGGACTTTCCGCCGTTTGGTAGCGGTTTGACGCAGACGGTGACGCCGCCAATGGCATCGGTCATCTCCTTGAAACCGGCCAGATCGACCGAGACATAATGGTCGATCTTGATGTCGGTGAGATTCTCGATCGTTCTGATCAGGAGACTGGGACCGCCGAGGGTGATCGCCGAGTTCAGCTTGCCGAGGCCGTGCCCCGGAATGCGCACGAGGATGTCCCTCGGAAAGGAGACCATCGTCGTGGTCCCGTCCACGTCGAGGTGGGCCAGCATCGTCGTGTCCGACCGTTCGCCGGTCACCGCTCCCTGGCTCTCGTACTCGCCGCCGGTGCCCGCCCTGCTGTCCGATCCGACCAGCAGGAAGTTCCGGGTGCCCTCCGCGGCCTCCGCCGGCCGGTCCCCGCCGAGCCCGAGGCGGATCCGGTTGATCTGGGCGTCAAAATACTCGTAGGCGGTCCAGCCGCCCACCGCGGCAAGGAGTACCACGGCGGCGAGCATTGCTGCGACTACCGTGAGCAGGCGGGATGCCAGAGACCGCTCCCGGCGAGCGTCGTGTTCGCCGTCGCGGTTCTGGTGGTCGTCGCGGTTCTGGTGGTCGTCCCGGGTCGGATACGGGCCTCGATACGCACGGGCAGTAGGATTCAGACGATTTCGTCGCCGCGGAGGCGGGCCCTGGGACCCCGCGGACAGACGCGGCGGCGCGTCGGTCACCGTGTCCCCCTCCCAGGCGGCCCGAGATGTCTCCTGGGTCTGGAACGATCAGATGCGCGGTAAGGTTTCCCGCCGGCTGGCCGCCCCGAACCCTGCGACTACCCAACGTACCCGTATCGGGCGGGGTGTACCTGTCGCCGGCCCGGTGCGCATGGAAATACCTGTTGCACAGGTGGGTGTTCGCGGTGACATGCGGGCAAAGGTGGATCGATCTGCCATGTGATGGGAATCACATTGGCGGTTACTTTCTGTCAGCTCAAAGCGGCACGATAGGGTTTCGGATCATGAAGGCCCTCGTCCTTGCCGGTGGTTCGGGAACCCGTCTGCGGCCAATCACCCACACCTCGGCCAAACAGCTTGTCCCAGTGGCGAACAAGCCGGTGCTTTTCTACGGCTTGGAGGCCATCCGTGACGCCGGTATCACCGATGTCGGGATCATCGTGGGGGAGACGGCCGACGAGATCCAGGCGGCGGTAGGTGACGGCTCGGCATTCGGGATCCAGGTCACCTACATCCGCCAGGACGCGCCGCTCGGACTGGCGCATGCCGTGCTCATCGCCCGCGACTTCCTCGTCGATGAGCCGTTTGTCATGTACCTCGGCGACAACCTGATTATCGGTGGGATCTCCAGCCTGGTCGAGGAGTTCCGACGGACCACTCCGGACGCCCTGATCCTGCTGACCAGGGTCGACAACCCCTCCGCCTTCGGTGTCGCCGAGCTCGGTGCGGACCGGAAGATCATTCGACTGGTCGAGAAGCCGCTCGTTCCGCCGAGTGACCTGGCGCTCGTCGGCGTCTACATGTTCGGCACCCCCATCCACGACGCCGTGGGGGCGATCAAACCGTCGGCCCGCGGCGAGCTGGAGATCACCGAGGCGATCCAGTGGCTCGTCGACGGCGGATACGAGGTCGCCTCGCACCTGGTCGAGGGTTACTGGAAGGACACCGGCCGACTTGACGACATGCTCGAGACAAACCGCCACCTCCTCGAGTCGATCGAGCCGGCGATCCGTGGCAGCGTTGACGAGCACAGCACGATCGTCGGCCGTGTGGTGATCGAGGAGGGCGCCTCGCTGGTCCGGTCCACCGTGCGCGGGCCGGCCATCATCGGCCGGGACACCACCCTCGTCGATACCTATGTCGGCCCGTTCACCTCGATCTTTCACTCCTGCACCATCGAACGGACCGAGATCGAGTACTCGATCGTGCTGGAGCGGGCGACGATCCGTGGGATCGGGCGGATCGAGGACTCGCTGATCGGCCGGGATGCCGAGGTTGTCCCCTCCGCGGCCCTGCCCAGGGCGCATCGGCTTATGCTGGGCGACCACTCCCGCGTCTCGGTGGCTACGACGGGGACCTGAGGCCCGCTCGGAGCGGATCTCCCTTGCACATCCGCGACGGACTTCGTGGGGCGGGCGTCGGCCGGTGACCGCCTACGCCCGGACCCGATCCCGGACCCGATCCCGGACCCGATCCCGGACCCGTGACCGCGCCCCCGGCTCCGCCCGCGCGCCCCCGGCTC
>NZ_CDWWEW010000146.1:0-11976 GCF_977966315.1 Frankia sp. CeRuru1 | reverse complement strand
CCCCGGGACCGCCCGGACGCGGTGGACCCGGACGCGGTGGACCCGGACGCGGTGGGATGGTCCCGGGGGTCTGGGCGCTCAGTGGGCATGCTGGACCTCTCCGTCGGCGACGGCGTACCGCACCCCGGTCAGCTCCGTGGGAACGTCGGTTTCGACCGCGGCTGTGACCAGTACCTGCTCCGCGGAGGCGACGAGTTCCGCGAGCCGACCGCGGCGACGCGTGTCCAGTTCGGCGAAAACGTCGTCCAGGAGCAGGACCGGCTCGCGGTCATCGGCACGCAGCAGGTCGAACGAGGCCAGCTTGAGCGCGAGGGCGAGGGACCAAGACTCGCCGTGACTCGCGTAGCCTCGGGCCGGGAGCCCGTTGATCGACAAGAGTAGATCGTCGCGGTGCGGACCGACCAGCGTCATCCCCCGTTCGACCTCCCGCGGCCGGGCGGCCTCCAGATCGGCGCGGATCGCCTCCGCCAGCATGGTCCGATCCGGTGCCGCCGGACCCGGCCGACCTGCGCCCGGCTGCTCTGGCTGGCCCGCTAGACCCGCTAGACCCGGTGGACCCGGTGGACCCGGTGCAGGCAAGGTGTCCGGGAGGGTGACGCTGGAACGGTAGTCCAGCGCGGTGGCGGACTCGGCGCCGGCGACGGCCTCGTACGCCGCAGCCACGGCCGGCCGCAACGCATCGACGAGTGCCAACCGCGCGGCCAGCACCTCGGCGCCATGCGTGGCCAGGTACCCGTCCCAGACGTCGAGGGTGCGCAGATCTCCCTGCCCCCCGGCTCGCCGGGCCGTCCCGGCGGTGCGTAGCAGGGTCGATCGTTGTTTGAGGACCCGGTCGTAGTCGGCGAGGACCGCGGCCATCCTCGGGGTCCGGGCGATCAGCAGCTCGTCGAGGAACTGACGACGCTGCGCCGGATCCCCCTTCACCAGGGCCAGGTCCTCCGGGGCGAACAGCACCGTGCACAGCAGACCGACGATGTCACGCGGCCGGGCGACGGGAGCCCGGTTCAACCGGGCCCGGTTCGCCTTTCCCAGAACGATCTCGATCTCCACCAGCGCGGCCCGGTCACCCCGGACGATCCTGGCGCGGATGACCGCCCGAGACGCGCCGTCACGGACCAGCGGGGCGTCCCCGGCGACCCGGTGGCTGGCCAGCGTGGCGACATAGCTGATCGCCTCGATCACGTTGGTCTTCCCCTGGCCGTTACCACCCACGAAGGTGGCCACTCCCGGACCCAGCGTCAGGTCAAGGGCTGGGTAGGACCGGAAGTCGACGAGGGACAGGTGCGTGAGGTGCACGTCACCCGTGCAGGCGGATCGGCATCAGCAGGTACCGGTAGTCGGGGACCTCGCCGTCGTCGTCGGCCTTCCCGGTCAGGATCGCCGGCTTGTTCGCCGCCACCGCCGGGTCCTCCGCGCTGGCGAAACCGACCCGTACGACGTCCGACTCCAGCGCCCCGAGCGCGTCGAGCAGGTACGACGGGTTGAACGCCACAGACAGCTCCGGCCCGTCGTAGGTCACCGGGAGGGTCTCCGTCGCCTGCGCCTCACCGCCCGTTCCAGCCTCCAGCACGAGGTGGTCCGGGGAGAACGTCAGCTGCACCGGTGCGGTCTTCGCAGCGACCAGCGCCACCCGTTTGACAGCCTCCTGCAACGGGGCGATCTCCAGCTGCGCGATCAACGGCGAGCTGTCCGGCAACAGCTTGCGGTAGGGCGGGAAGCTTCCGTCGAGCAACCGGGTCGTCGTCTGCCGGGTCGAGCCGGCGAAACCAGCCAGCGTCTCGCCGGAGGGCCCCGTCCCGAGCGCGATGGACACCTCCACCCCCGAACCTGACAACGACTTCGCGGTGTCGAGCAAGGTGCGGGCCGGCACGAGGGCGACCGTGACCGGTGTGGGCGGTGTGGGCGGGGGGCTGCCCACACCGCCCACACCGAGCCCGGCGGCTGTTTCCGACGGCCGCCACTTCAGCGTCCGGACGGCGAGCCGGTAACGGTCGGTCGCGGCGAGGGTGAGGGTGTCCCCCTCGATCTCGATGCGGACCCCGGTAAGGACCGGCAGCGTGTCGTCACGACCGGCCGCGATCGCCACCTGTGAGACCGCCGCAGCGAACGCGGATCCCTCGATGTGCCCCGTGATCGGGGGCATGGCCGGAAGGGCTGGGTAGTCGTCCACCGGCAGCATCGGCAACGCGAACCGAGCATTGCCACAAGTGATCATCAAACGGGTGCCGTCGATGCCCAGATCGACCGGTGCCGCGGGCAGCGCCCGGGTGATCTCCGCGAGCAGCTTGCCGTTGACGAGCCCGCGCCCCTCCTCCGACACGGTCGCGTGCACCGTGCACTGGGCGGCCACCTCGTAGTCGTACGCGGCGATCTTGAGCATCGGTCCGGTCGCGTCGAGGAGCAGGCCCGAGAGCACCTGCAACTGGGTGGTCGGCCGGCTTGGCAACGTGCGTGCGGTCCAGGCGACCGCTTCGGTGAATTCGTCCCGTTCCACCTGGAACTTCATGGTTAGGCCTCCTGTCGTTCCCTCCGGTTGTTCGGAGTCACCCCGCAGGGAACACCGACCAGCATCTCAGAGTGCCAGCAGACGCCGACGAGCGGTCGGCCGCGCTCCGGGCGCTTGCCCGGGGTCCAGCCGCGGCACGTAGATCGCTCGGCTCCGGGCTCGAGCCGTTGTCCACACCCCCTAGTACTAAGAGCTTTTGATCATTCTTAGAAAAATCTAGTTGGTCGTAGTAGTAGGGGGTGTGGATACTGGGGATAACTGCTGTTTCCGCAGGTCAGAGGGGTTGTCGGCCGGTGCAAATCTTGTGGGTGGATCTGTGCATGCGCGCAGTGGTTATCCCCAGGCCCGATCTGCGTCCACAAGGACCACGTTGTCCCTCCACAGGCCGTCCCCGAGTTGTCCACAGGCTGTCCACTGCCACTCCACGGTCCCGACCGCAGGCTGTCCACAACGTTTTCCACAAGCTGTGGGCGGAACCACCCAGTGGGCTCGGTGCGGTTGTCCCCGGTTGTCCCCGGTTGTCCGTGGTCGTTCGGGGGAGTCCTGCCCCGCGGCGTCCGGTCCATGCGCCATGTGTGACACCCGGCGAGGCGTCACGCCCCGCCGTCGGGCGGCAGCCATCGGTCCGCAGGACCGTTCCGGCCGGGGGGAATAGGAGGAACCGAGCTGCCCGGCGGTGGGCAGCGGCGGTGGCAGCGGCGGTGGCAGCGGGCAGCGGCGCTAGGCCTGCCGGGCCTGCAGACGGATGCGGTTCGTCAGCTCGGTGACCTGGTTGTAGATCGCGCGTCGTTCCGCCATCAGACCGCGGATCTTGCGGTCGGCATGCATGACCGTCGTGTGATCCCGACCCCCGAAGTGCTGGCCGATTTTCGGTAGCGACAGGTCGGTCAGCTCCCGGCACAGGTACATCGCGATCTGACGGGCGGTGACCAGCACGCGGCTACGTGAGGTGCCGCACAGGTCCTCCATCGAGACGCCGAAGTACGCCGCCGTTGCGTTCATGATTGCGGCGGCCGTGATGTCGGGATTGCCGGCATCGGGGATGAGATCACGCAGCACGATCTCGGCGAGCGTGCGGTCGACGTGGGACTTGTTCAGGCTTGCGAAGGCCGCGACCCGGATCAGCGCCCCCTCCAGCTCACGGATGTTGCGCTCGATGTGCGTGGCGATGTATTCGAGGACGTCCGGAGGTACCGGCAGGCGCTCCGTGGCCGCCTTCTTCGACAGGATGGCGATGCGCGTCTCGAGGTCGGGCGGGGTGATGTCGGTCATCAGTCCCCACTCGAAGCGGCTGCGCAGCCGGTCCTCCAGGGCCGAGAGCTGCTTGGGCGAGCGGTCGGAGCTGATCACGATCTGCTTCTCGCCGTCGTGCAGGACGTTGAAGGTGTGGAAGAACTCCTCCTGCGTCCGCTCCTTGTTCTCCAGGAACTGGATGTCGTCGACAAGCAGGACGTCGATGTCACGGTAGCGTCGCTGGAACGCCTGCTGGCGGTCGTCCCGGATCGAGTTGATGAAGTCGTTGGTGAACTCCTCGGAGCTCACGTACTTCACCCGCATGTTCGGGTAGAGCTTGAGTGCGTAGTGGCCGATCGCGTGCAGAAGGTGAGTCTTGCCGAGCCCGGAGTCCCCGTAGATGAAAAGCGGGTTGTAGGCCTTCGCGGGTGCCTCGGCGACGGCCACCGCTGCCGCGTGGGGGAACCGGTTGCTGTCGCCGATAACGAACGTCTCGAAAATGTAGCGGGGGTTTAGCCGGGCCTGGGCCGGTTCGGTCTCGTGCGGCGCCGCATCGCGTCCGAGACCCGCGCTGACCCGTACCGGTGGTGTTCCCTCGGTGGCGTCGGGGAAGGGCAGTTCGCCGTTCACCAGTGCCGTCGGTGCCGGTGCCGGTGCCGGAGCGGCTGATGCCGGGGCCGCCGACGAGCCCGGTCTCGCCCCCGGCACCGGGGTTGCGGCGGTGTCGGTCGATCCCGATCCGGCATCCGCGTTCAACGCCGAACCGGAGGCGGGGCCCGAGCCCTGACCCGGTGCGGTGTCGCCTCTGGCGTCCACCGGCCGTACGATCCGGATCGGTCCGCTCATCGGTTCCGGATCGGGCAGGTGTTCGACGGTGACCGCGACCCTGATCTCCCGCCCATAGGCTGTGGACAACGCTGTGGACAAGAAGGGGCGCAGGCGCGAGTCGAGGAGATCCTTGGTGAACTCGTTCGGCGCGGCCAGCAGAGCCGTGTCCTGGACGAGCCCGAGGGGGCGGGTCAGCCGCAGCCAGGCACGCTGCTGGGCGGACAGCGTGCCGTCGGCGACCCCGGCGACGGCCTGGCTCCACACCGCGGCCAGGTCCGGGTCACCCGAAGGTTCGTCCCCGAACGGCAGACCGGCGACGGAGTCGGCGCGGAGGTTGGACACGGGGGCTCCTCGGGCAGTTCGGTACGGTTTGCGGGTGGTGCTGCTCCCCGCGTGCTGGAGGTGCGTCGCGGCTGATGCGGCTGGTGATGTGGTCCCCGGCCACCGAGCGACCGAGGGGCCTCGTCGCGATGGTTCTCCACATCGTCGTCCACAACCTGTGCATGGACACGACACGGCATGCGGCGTGGCGCAACCGGCTCGTTCCCGGGGATGAACCTGTATCAGTGAGGTCATTTGAATCCGCTCCAGGTCCCCCCGCTCCGCCCTGGCCCCTCCGCCGACCGCCCTCTCCACAGGCGTTTTCCACAGGTCAGAGTGCACCGAGCCGGTCGTTCTCACCGAACGCGGGCATACCTGACGCCGTCTGGTGCCCGCCCCGAGTGAGACGTTGCCACCAGGATCGTAAGGTGCGGCCCGAGCCGCCGTGCCGGGGCCGGAACGTACCCGCGGCGGCCGGGCCGCGTCCCTGCCCCATCGTCGGAGGCGCCGAGGGCCCGCTGCGGCAGTGTGGCATTCCACGGCCGCCGGACGGATGCCGGCTAGCCGCGGCCGCGGTCGCGGTGCGCTCGCGTCTTGGCGTTCGGTGTAGTGCCGTTGTGGCAAGGTCGGCCTGGTGGCGACCGGGCGATGGCCGGATGACGGTGGTGCGGCCAGCCGCGGCCGGCGGGCACGGGGTCGGCGGATCGCCGAAGGTCCCCCCTGCCCGGCAGCGATCCCTCGCCGCCGGACCGTCCGAGGCACCGCCCTGTGTAGGCTGGGCCGAACCGCGGTGTTAGACCGCTTCGTTTGTCGTGGGATCTGCTTGTCCGGGCCGTGTGGTGCGGCCCACTCCCCCCTCGGCGGCGAAGATCACCGCCCGCGTCCATCTTGTAGACGGAGTTCTCACGTGAGTAAGCGCACCTTCCAGCCGAACAACCGTCGGCGGGCCCGCACGCACGGGTTCCGACTGCGCATGCGGACTCGCGCGGGCCGCGCGATCCTGTCCGCCCGCCGTCGTAAGGGCCGCAGCGAGCTCTCCGCCTGACGGCGGGGTCCCGCTGGTCCTGCTGGTACCCCTTGCCGGTCATGCTTCCTGAGGGCTCCCGCGTCCGAACCCGGGACGAGCATGCCCGGGTGGGGACCATGGGTCGGCGAACCCGATCCGGCCCGCTTGTTGTCCACAGTCTGTGGACAACAAGCGGCGGTCCGGCACGGGCCGGCTTTGTGGTCGGCCGTCGGGTGGGGAAGGCGGTCGTGCGTAACAGAGTGCGGCGCCGGTTGCGGGAACAGGTACGGGTTCGGCTGGACACGCTCGCGCCGGGGACGATGCTGGTCGTGCGTGCGCTGCCCGATGCGGCGACGGCGAGCTCCGCGGAGCTCGGCCGTGCGCTGGACGCCGCGCTCGCCAGGGTGGCCCGGCCGGCGGATGCCAGGCGCCCGGATGGGTGTGGACGATGACCGCCGGGACGGTGCTGGTCGTGCTGCTGGCCACGGCGGCCGTCGTCGACCTCCTGCTGGCCTCCCGGATGGTGTGGCGCCGTCTGCCGCGGGTCGCCCGCAACGCCGACGGCGCGGTACGCGGTCCCCTGGCCTGGACCTTTATCGGGCTCGTGCGGCTCTACCGAGCCGGCTGGTCGGCCCGCAACGCCGGCATGTGCCGGTTCGAGCCGTCCTGTAGCGCCTACGCGTTGGCCGCGGTGCGGCGCCACGGGGGTATGCGTGGCGGTGCCCTCGTCGTCGCCCGGTTGCTGCGCTGCCAACCGTTTGCGGCCGGCGGGTACGACCCCGTGCCGGGAACGGATCCGGCTCCGGGAATCGTTCGGAGACCCAGGGGCACGATGGCCGACCCCGGCAGGTCTCCCGACGGTCGGAGCGCGGGCGATCCGGTCGTCGCCGTACCGCCCGTCCACAGGCATGGTCCTCCGTCTCCCAGCCGGGGGGCGCGGGCCGAGATCGCCGGTTCCGGTCGCGGACCGTGGGTGTGAGGAGTCAGACTGTTGTTGGATCCCCTATACCACCTCGCGGCGAACGCGATCGTCTTCTTTCACCAGGGATTCGCGCCGATCTTCGGTGCTGCCAGTTTCTTCTCCTGGGCCTTTTCGGTCGTCCTGCTGGTCGTCTGCGTCCGTATTCTGATCTTCCCGCTGTTCGTCAAGCAGGTGAAGTCGCAGCGGACGATGCAGGTGATGCAGCCCCGGATCAAGGAGATCCGGGAGAAGTACGGGCACGACAAACCCCGCATGCAGCAGGAGATGATGGCGCTGCAGCGGGAGCATGGAAACCCGCTTCTCGGCTGCCTCCCGATCTTCCTCCAGATCCCGCTGTTCATCGCGCTGTTCCACGTGTTCACCCACCTGGCGCCGATGAACGAGGGCCCGAACCACTCGCTGGTCTGGCGTCCCCGGGTCGGGCTCTCCGCGGACCAGGTGGAGCAGATCGCCTCGGCCAAGGTGTTCGGCATCTCGTTGGCGAGCAAGTTCACCTCCGATGGCGATTTCTCGCGCTTCCTCGGCGTCGACAGCACGCACGTCAGGATTCTCGCGATCGTCCTGATCGTGCTGATGGGTCTTACGACCTTCCTCACGCAGCGCCAGATCATGGCCCGCACCGGTCCGGTCGACCCGCAGCAGGCGATCGTGCAGAAGGCGCTGCTCTACGGCTCCCCGCTGATGCTCGCCTTCTTTGGTTTCCGTTTCCCGATCGCCGTGCTGCTGTACTGGCTCACCACCAACCTGTGGAGCATGGGCCAGCAGTTCTTCATCATGAAGAAGATGCCGCCGATCAAGACCGAGGATGCGAACGGCCGGCTGCCCGGTGCCCGTCCGGCCGCCGACGGCGCCGTCGCCCCCGCTCGGCCGGCTCCCGGTGTCCGAGCCGGGGCGAAGTCGAAGAACCGCCCCCGGTCTGCCTCGGTGACCCCGACCAAGGGCGGCGATTCCGGTGCCGCGGCGGCCGGTCGGACGTCCTCGACGGCTCCCCCCGGCACCCGGTCCCGTAACGGCACCTCGACCGCGACCCGTACTGCGGTGACTCCGAAGGCGGGGGTGACCCCGAAGAGCGGTAAGGCGGGGGCGCCGGCCGGTCCCGGTGCCAACGGCGTCTCGGGCGGTGGCGTCTCGGGCGGTGGCGTCTCGGACAACGGCGTCGCCGCTACCACGGCCGCATCCACGGAGCGGAGCGCGGAGGCGAAGACCAGCGCGGCGGGCCGCAGGAACGCCCCGGGCAAGAATGCCGGGCAGAGCGCGGCGAGCGGGCCGACGGCACCCTCCGACGGGGAGAGCACGCCCCGGCCGGCACCCGTACCCGCCGGAGTGCGGCGCCAGGTCGGCGGCTCCCGACCCGCGAAACGGCGCGGCAAGGGCAAGCGGCCCGGTGGGCGGCGTTGATCCGGGAGACGCCGTTCCCGACCAACCGACCAACCGACCGACAGGCAGGCTGCCGACCCGATTTCGTCATCGAGTGGCGGCATCCCGTAATCTCTGCTCCGCCGCCCCCGTTCCCCTGGAGAGTCGCTGATGACCGGTTCGGCACCTGAACTGGCTGTGGATGGAGCCGGAGTCTCCGACGAGCACGCTCCCTCGGACGAGACTGCCGGCACGGAGGATCGGCGTCTGTCCGATCTCGAGTTGGAAGGCGAGATCGCCGCCGACTACATCGAGGGTCTGCTCGACATCGTCGACATGGACGGTGACCTCGACCTCGACGTCGAGAGCGGCCGCGCCGTCGTCGCCGTGGTAGGCGAGGGGCTGGACAAGCTCATCGGGGCGGGCGGCGAGACGCTGGAGGCGTTGCAGGAACTGACCAGGCTCGCGGTGCTCCAGAAGACGGGCACCCGCAGCCGTCTCATGCTCGACGTCGGCGGCCATCGCGCCCGGCGGCGGGTCGAGCTTCGCAAGATTGCGATCGCCGCGGCGTCGCGCGCCATCACGCGTGGTGAGCCGGAGAAGCTGGCTCCCATGACGCCGTTCGAGCGCAAGGTGGTGCACGACACCGTTGCCGGGATCGACGGCGTGCACAGTGAGTCCGAGGGTGAGGAACCCGGCCGCCGGGTGGTCATCCTTCTCGGCTGACCGGCGCCGACCGATGGCGGGTCGGTGGCGGCCGGCGCGTTCCGCCGTGCTGGCCGCCGCTGTGGGTGTCGGCTTGGCGGCCGTGCTCGGCATTCTGCATGCCTATCTGACCAGACCCTTCTGGTACGACGAGATCTGGCGCGCCCACTTCGTCAGCGAACCGGCGTCCTCGTTCTGGCCGGAGCTGACCGTCGCCAACACCCCCTCGGCGCTGGGTTGGTTCGGCCTGACCCGGGTGGCCGGCGAGGTCCTCGGCTGGCACAGCTGGTCGCTCCGGCTTCCCGGGTATCTCGCCGTGCCCTTGCTCGGTGCCGCGATCGTCCTGCTCACCCGCCGTTTCACCGGCCTGGTCGCGGCGGTGTTCGCCACGTGCTGGCTGTGCCTGAACGTGACCTTCCTGGATCTCGCGACCCAACTCAAGCCGTATTCCGTCGAGGCGCTGGCCGCCGTCTGCATCGTCCTCGCCTGGTCGACCGGATCATCTCCGCGGCCCTCGCTGTCCCCGCGGCCCTCGCTGTCCCCGCAGCCTGAACCTGTCACCGGCGGGTTCTCCCGTGCCCGGCTCCTGCGACGCACCGCGGCGGGCCTGTTGGCCCTGACCGCCGTGCCCGGGATCTTTCTGGTGCTGCCGTTGGCGACCGCGGAGGTATGGCGCGGTCCGGCGCGGCGCTGGCGACTGGTGGAATGCCTGCCCGCGGTCGCCATCAGCGTGGCGCACACCGTGTTCTTCATCGGGCACCAGTCCAGTCAGCGTCGCGGCGACTACTGGGATCGCCAGTTCATCGCCGGTCGTGGGCCGGTCGAGGCCGTACGCTTCATCGTCGATCAGATGCGAGCCTTCATCACCGGTATGCCGCCCGGCATCGACCGGTTCGACCCGAGCCTCATCCATGCGACGGTGCCCGGGGGACCGGTTGTCTCGGTGCTGCTCGCCGTGGCGGTGTCGATCGCCGGCCTGACCGGCGTCCTCGTGCTGGCACGACGACCGGACGGCAGGCTGCTCCTCACCGTGCTCGGCGGAGCCCAGGTGCTGATGCTGGGAGCGAGCGCCGCGCGGTACTGGCCGTTCGGGCCGACCCGGACCAACCTCTTCGTCGTGCCGCTGATCGTCGTTGTGATCGTGGTGGGCGCCCGGCGGCTGGTGGTCCTGTTCGTGGCGGCGGTGCGACCTCGTATCCCCGCCGTCGGGCCTCAGCCGGCCGTACCGGCACCGATGGCCGCGACCCCGACCCTCCCTACCGGAAGGACCGTCACCGAGCAGTCACGATTGGATGTTTCCGGTGTCTCGCCGACGTCGAGCGCCGGCGCGAACACGATTTCTCCGACCGCCGTGCTGCCGTTGGCCGGCCTCGCAGTGATCATCTTGCTTGGTGTCCCGCTCCTGGGAACCTCGCTGTCGGGAAGCGGGCAGCTCTGGGATCATCGGCACCGGACTCGTGGCCTCGATCGGATGGTCGACGCGGCCATCGCGGCCCGGCAGCTGCACCGCCCGGGAGACCTGGTGGTGGTCGGGGGCCGCCTCGCCCGGCCTGGCTGGCTGTACGCGATGGAGGCGAGTGACGACCCGGCGCGTGAGCCGGCCGCTCTCCCCAGTGCCGGCGCCGGGCGGCTACCGGCCCGGGTACCACGGCAGGACACGATCTTCTTCGGCGCTGCGGGTACCTCCCTGGTCGGCGAGCTGGCGAACCGCCGGGTCCCGCCGACCCGGCTGCTCGTCTTCGTCTTCGACGCGGAGCGGCCGGCGCTCGCGCCCGACCTGGCCGCGCTGCCCCGGGCGGGGTGGTGCGCCGGCCGTGGCTGGCAGTTCCCCCTCACCGGAACGCTGACCGTCTTCGATCGCTGCGCCGGCGCCGCCCCGCGACTCGATCGGCCGCAGCGGAGCGTGGTGTCCGACCGGACGACCTGACATCCGTCCCCCGGGCCGGAACCGTGCCTCCCGTGGGGGTGGCGGCGCGAGCACCTCGAGGTCGGCGGGGATGCTTGTCGGGTGCGCGGTCTTCTGACTTTCTCGTCCTGCCCAGCTTTCTCGCCCTGTCCGGCCGGGTCCACGGATCCGGTCTCCCACCCGCCCGCTGCCGGCGGTCACCTGGCGATGCCCACGGGCCCAACCCGGCTCGGCTCGATGCTGTGGCCGGTCGAGGTGACGCAGGCGGCCCGGCCGGCGCGGGCTGGCCGCATGGCACGGCGGGGGATCCGGCCATGACGGGTCTCCCGGATGCCCCCGAGGTGCCCCCCGTCGCGGTGGAGATTTTCGGCACGCGGACCGGATCCGCGGCGCGCTACGTCGAGCTGCTGGCGACCGGCGGGGTCGAGCGCGGGCTGATCGGTCCGCGTGAGACTGACCGGCTCTGGGACCGCCACGTACTCAACTGCGCGGTCCTAGCCGACGTGGTCCCGGCGCAGGCCGATGTCGTGGACGTCGGCAGCGGCGCGGGGCTGCCGGGTATCCCGCTGGCGCTCGCCCGCCCGGATCTGCGGGTGGTGCTGCTCGAGCCGATGGAACGCCGGTGCCGATTCCTGCACGAGGTTGTGGCGACCATAGGTCTGGAGGACCAGATTTCTGTGGTACGTGGCCGCGCGCCGGATGCCGGAATCGGCCCGGACGGTCGTAGATTCGGGATAGCCGTAGCCCGCGCAGTCGCTCCCCTGGAGCGGCTGGGCGCAATCCTCTTTCCGATGCTGCGACCAGGTGGTGTCATGCTGGCGATGCGCGGTTCACGGATCCTGGAGGAACTGCAGGACGCGCGCAGCGGTCTCGGAACTCAGGGTTGGCATCCCGTGGATGTCGTGAGGTGCGGGGAGGGGCGGGTGGAGGAACCCGCCCGTGTCCTCCGGGCCGTACGTTCATCCCAGCGCACCCGGGCCGAGAGCAGGGGAGGGCGCGGCGACGGTGAGCGGCACGATGGCAGACAGGTCAGACGGACGTCACGGGATTCACTCCGATCACGGGAGGTCGGTCGTGACCAGCCGACACGTGGACAGTCTCGTTCCACGTGAAACAGCGTCGGCGGGCCAGGG